>JAXDMH010000246.1:0-9622 GCA_034666225.1 Myxococcales bacterium | reverse complement strand
GACTGGGCGTTAACACGAACGACATCCGAGCCAACTCCCGACTGCCTGGTGTACGTCGCGACGGTTCGCAAGACGGTTTGCGTCTTGGGGTCGATCTCGAGGATCGACACCGTCGGCGATGCCCCGGTATCAAGCTCGCCAATCGAAGTTGGCCACTGCGGTACCAGCGGCGGAAGCAGAAAGAATCCCCTGGTACCGTCGTTGTGCCTCTGATCGGAGATCAACCTGTCGCTGGTCGACGTGGCGCCACCGTCGGTGGACCCTCCGCACGACGCCGCCAGCAACCCGGCCAGCGCCGACGTCGCCATCAACCGTCGAGCGAGACAAGACCGATCGCGAACCGGAGGGAGTGGTAGCCGCATGCGCCGAGATGTAGCACAACGACAATCGCTAGATTGTAAATTCCACGACGACACGCCCTGGCGACGTCAGCCTGTGCGCCGACGCACACGACCCAGCCGACGGCCGTGACAGACGGCAGCGCTTGGTCGAGTTGAGCAAATCACTTCGGTCAAGAGGTTCAGCGCGGGACCAGCGCGGTCGCCGTTTCGTCGGCGGCGATCATGCGGTCGCGTCCGGCCCGCTTGGCCTCGTAAAGCGCGCGATCGGTTCGGCGCAGCCAGGCGGCCAGATCTTCGCCCGGCAGCAGTGTTCCGATGCCGATCGACACGGACATGCGCAGGCGCACCCCCTCGCGATCGATCTCCGTGGCGCGTGCCGCTTTCAGCAAGCGATCGCCCAGAAGCATTCCGTCCTTCAGCGACGTCTCTCTCAGCACGGCGGCGAACTCGTCACCGCCAAAGCGGGCAACGAAGTCGCTCTTGCGCGGGAAGGTGCGGGTCATCGCGTCGGCCAGACGGCTCAGCACGGTGTCGCCCTCCGGGTGTCCGAACGTGTCGTTGATCAGCTTGAACCCGTCCAGATCGACCAGCAGCAGGCAGACCGACTGTCCGAAGGCACGCGACAACTCCACGCTGCGCGACAGGTATTCGTCAAAGGCGCGGCGGTTGAAAAGCCCGGTCAGGGGATCGACCTCGCGGTCCTTGCGCGCCGAGTCCAGCTCGCTGCCCAGAGTCAGCACCTGCGCGCCCAGATCGGCCACGCGCTCGTGGTGTTGTTGTTTGCGCTGGTCGACGATCTGCGCCAACGCCACCACCGTGGCCATCACCTCGCGCTTCAACTCGCCGGTCGAACTGCCCTGGGCCAGCGATTCCAGGCGCGCCAGCTGCTCGACCACACGGGAGTCGGATTCGCTGTCCTGGGCGAACGAATGATTGAGGTTTTGAATGAACACCCAGATCACCTGACGCAGATCGGTCAGCACCGTCTGGGAGTGGGTGCTGCTGGCGCGGCAGTACTCGCGCACGAACTCGCGCACGCCGGACCAGTCGCGCCGAGCGGGATCGCCGCCTTTGTTGGCGGGGACTTCGGGGCCCGGAGCCGGCGAAGCCATGGCGACGTGTTGGGCCCACTGCTCGGACATGCGGGTGAAGATCGCCGCTTCCTGCTGTTCGGTGTCCAGGGCGAATTCACCCAGGATGCGCAGCACATTGGCCAGCGTATCAAGGGCCATCTCGATCTGGCTGACGGGGGTCCCGACTTCGGCCTCCGCCGGGTGCTTCTTTGAATGAAAGACTGACACCGGCGTTGCGGTTACATCGGCAAGTCGCGACTGCGCTTTAGACCAGCTGTGCGATAGCCGCTTCGACCGAGCCCGCGTACCCGCCGCCGAACAGGTTCACGTGCACAAGCAGCGGATAAAGCTGGTAAAGCGGCACCCGCTCGGCGTGGCCGTCGGCCAGGGGCGCGGATTCGTCGTAAGCGTCAAAGACCCGGCTGCCAAAGCCCCCGAACAGCCGCATCATGGCCAGGTCCACCTCGCGGTGTCCGCCATAGACCGCCGGATCAAACAGGCACGGGCTGCCGTCGTCGGCGCACATCATGTTGCCGCCCCATAGATCGCCATGGAGACGACAGGGCGGCTCCGCCGGGCCGACCAGCGCCGGCAACTGGCTCAGCAGACGTGCCATCCCCTGCCGCATCCGCACCGAAGCCCGCCCCGCGTCGACCGCCATCTTCAACTGCGGTTCCAGTCGACGCGCACCATAGAACGTCGCCCAGTCCCCGTCGGTTCCCGTCCCGATCCCCTGATTCGATTGCGGCAGGCGGCCGATGAAATTGTCATGGTCCAGGCCAAAGGTCGGCGCGCCCGCCCGGTGCAGCGCCGCCAGGCCGCGCCCCAGCGTCTCGTGAAAGTCCCGCGCCGGTGGCCCGGGTTGGATCAGCTCCAGGACCAGGTAAGACGGGCCGACGCCGTCGGCAGCTGAAACGGCGACCACCAGCGGAATGCGCAGCGCCGTGGCGGCGCCGGCCAGCCAGGTCAGGCCGCGCGCCTCGGCCGGGAACATGGTGCGGGGCGCGGAGGCGTTGGTCTTCACGAAGACCTGCCTTCCGTCGTCCAGCGACAGCGCATACGCCTGGTTGATGTCGCCGCCCGACAGCGGCCGGCTGCCCAGCACCTTGGCGCCCAGCACCTGTCCCAGCAGCGCCGCCAGCGTCGTGTGACTGCCGGGCTGCATGTTCAGACTCCATGTTCGCGGCGCAAATGGGCGAGAAAGCCGGCGCAAGCGGTCTGGCAGATGTCGAAGACCTGCTCGAACCCGCCCGGTCCGCCGTAGTACGGATCGGGCACATCGGCGGCGTCGCCGGCGGTGGCCCCTGCGTTCGCGTCTGTTTCGTCCTCGAACGATCTCAGCAGCCGGACCTTGGACCGTTCCGCGGCGCTGGGTGCCATGGCCAGCAGCGCCTTGCGGTTGGACGCATCCATGGCCAGGACGTAATCGCAGCGGGCGAAGTCGGCGGCCGTGAACTGCCGCGCCACGCCCGATAGCGGGATGCCGCGGGCCTGCCCGGTGGCCTGGCTTCGCTTGTCGCGCGGTTCGCCGAGGTGCCAGTCGCCCGTGCCCGCGCTCTCGATGAGCACCTTGTCCTGCAGCCCAGCCTGCTTGACCAGGTGGCGCATCACCGCTTCCGCGGTCGGTGACCGGCAGATGTTACCGAGACAGACGAAACAGACGCGAACCTTCGCCATGTTGGCCGATGGCGCCCGCGTCACTCGCCTGGTTTGGGCGTTTCGGGAGGAGGCTCGATCACCGGGACCGGCGTGGCGGCGCGACCGTTGGGACGTTCCTCGAGGGCCGCCGCTTGCGCGTTTTCTTCTTCTTCGGCTTCGGCCATCGATTCGGCGCTGACCACGGACGCCTCTTCCTCGGCCAGCAGCGCCTCGACCTCGGCCGGCGAGCCAAGGCCTCGCTTGCGGCGCCGGCGCTTCTTCGGTTCTTTGTCGTCACGACCGCCGCCGCCCGCTTCCGAACGCTCCAAGGGCTGCTTGTCGTTGGGTGATCGAATCTCGAAGTCTTCGACGTGGAACGAGCCGCGCGCCTTGACCACAATGCGCTTTTGCAGTCGCTTTTCCATGTCTTCCAGAAAAGCATGGTCCGACGTGGCCAGCACCTGGGCGACGTCCGGGTGGACTTCGACCAGGACCGTGTCGCCCTCGATCATGTCGCCCTGGCGGCGCAGCTCGCGGAACAGCTCGTACGAGACAGTCTTGCGCGATTTGGTGTAGCCCTTGCCCTCGCAGGCCGTGCACGGCTCCGTCAGCGTGTGCAGCAGGGACTCGCGCGTGCGCTTGCGCGTCATCTCGATGAGGCCCAGCTCGGAGATGCGCGTCACCGCGGCCTTGGCCCGATCGCGGCGCAGATATTCGTTGAAGGCGCGGGTGACCTTCTCCCGGTTGTGCGACCGATCCATGTCGATGAAGTCGACGACGATCATGCCGCCGATGGACCGGATACGCAGCTGCTCGGCGACCTCGCGGCAGGCCTCGAGGTTGGTCTTGGTGATGGTGTCTTCCAGGCTGGATTTGCCGACGAATCGCCCGGTGTTGACGTCGATGGCGGTCAGCGCCTCCATCTCGTCGACGATCAGATAGCCACCCGATTTCAGCCAGACCTTGCGCTCCAGGGCCCGGTCGATCTCGATCTCGATGCCGAAGCCGTCGAAGATCGGATCGGTTCCCTCGTAAAGCTCGATGTTCCCCGAGAAGTCCGGCATGAAGGCGGCGATGAACTTCTTGACCCGGTCGTACTCGGGCCGCGAATCGATGATCAGCTTTTCCACGTCTGGCGTGAACATGTCCCGCACGGTGCGCAGCAAAAGGTCGAGGTCGTTGTAGATCAGCGCCGGGCAGCGTCCGCCTTCGGCGCGGCGCACAACCTCGTTCCAGAGCTTGATCAGGAACTCCATGTCCGACTTCAGCTCGCGCTCGGAGATCCCGTCGGCAACCGTGCGAACGATGAAGCCCGACCCGGGCGGGCGCATGGAATCGACGATCTCGCGCAGGCGCTTGCGCTCGCGGTCGGAGCTGATGCGGCGCGAGATTCCGACGTGATCGACGGTCGGCATGAACACCAGGTGGCGTCCGGGCAGCGAGATATAGCGCGTGGTCCGCGCCCCCTTGGTGCTGATCGGCTCCTTGGTGACCTGGACGACGATCTCCTGGCCTTCCTTCAGAAGGTCTTCGATGCGCGCTCCGCCGTGGGCGCGGGCAGCGTCGGCAGCTTCTTCGTCCTCGTCGTCCTCGGCGCGGCTGGACTCGGTGGAGAACAGCCGCTTCAGGTCGTCGGGCGTGCCGCGCACGTCTGAGACGTGCAGGTAGGCGCTCTTTTCGAGGCCGATGTTGACGAAGGCGGCCTGCATCCCGGGCAGAACGCGTTCGACGCGGCCCTTATAGATGTTGCCGGCGATACCCCGTTCGCGCTTGCGCTCGATGTACAGCTCGCCGAGATAGCCGTCTTCAACGAGGGCGACTCTCGTCTCGGGGCCGTCCGCGTTGATCACCAGGAGGCTGTGCGACATGCGGGAAGCTATGAAAAATTACGTGCCCACCGGGCACATGCTGACGCAAATGTCAGGGTTCATGAGGTGTTCTAAAAGAGCGCGTCGGTCGTGTAACACGGATTTACCAGCAATTCAACGATATTGCAGTTTCAGAAGGGTTCGGCACATCAATTGCTGTTACCAGGAACCGGAAGCATCGAGCGGGTCCTTCGGTTTCGCCCTTTGCTCCCTCCTCCCGCACACCGGTAAAACGGTGTGTTCTAGACTTAGCGGTTTTCGAGGTTTCTTGCTAACTCAGCTCGGTGCCGCTACCCATATTGGCAGCCCAACTAATTCATAGCTTGGTTTAGTTTAAAGAATCGACAAATAGACTTGGCCAGCCCTCGCAGACGTTTGCGGGGGCTTTGCCGTATCTGGGGCCTCGGTTGGGCTAGGGGGTCAGGCGGACGTAAGCGGCATAGGCGTAGACCCAGGCCCCGACGAACAGGAGGGCGTCGATGCGGTCGAGGACGCCGCCGTGACCGGGGATCAGCTTCCCGGAATCCTTGACCCCGCCCGACCGCTTTAACATCGATTCGACCAGGTCGCCGATGGGGCCCAGGACGGCGGCCGGAATCGCCACCAGCAGGCAATCGGCCACCGACAGGGCGCTGAAGAAGGTGGCCCGGGCGATGAACATCATGACGACGCCACCCAGAAGGCCGCCCACCGCCCCCTCAACCGTTTTGCTGGGCGAGATCAGCGGATAAAGCTTGTGGCGCCCGAGGGCGCGCCCGGCGAAATAGGCCACCGTGTCGTTCGCGAAGCTGACGGCGACGACCACGAACACCCACTGCGGACCGTACGGCAGATCCCGCTGCATCAAGGCCAGCGGCGCCGACAGTGCGCCCAGGTAGAAAACGCCAAAACCCGCCTTTCCCAGGCGCGCCGAGGCTTCGTTGATCTCGCCCGGCTCGATGAGGGTGAGAAACGCAACCAACACCAGCGCGGCCAGCACCCACAGCAGGGCTAGATGGGGGCCGAAATAAAGGCCGGCCGATAGTCCCACGCCGACCGCGATGATCCCGCAACGCAGCGACCGTTTCGCTGTGGGCAAGGTGATGGCCGCGTATTCGTGCAGGGCCAATCCCGCCGCCAGCAAAATGAACAGCCCGAACCCCAGCCGCCGGTGCCACAGGACCAGCAGCGCCAGCAATGGCAGCGCCACCACCGCCGACAGCGCCCGCTGCGCCAGATTCGTCATGGGGACTGGCTAGCCCAGGCTGCGAATCTGTTCCCGGGTGCGGCCGAAACGACGCTCGCGCCGGTGGTAGGAATCAAGGGCCTGGTAAAGCTCGTCCTTGCCGAAGTCGGGCCAGAAGGTATCGGTGAAGTAGAGCTCGGCGTAGGCCGCCTCCCAAAGGAGGAAATTCGAGAGGCGTTCTTCGCCCGAGGTCCGCACCAGCAGATCCAGCTGCGGCAGCCCGCCGGTTTGCAGCGCCGTGGAAAAGCGATCCTCGGTCACCTCGTCGGGCTTCAGCGCGCCGCACGCCGCTAGCTCGCACAGGGCGCGGGCGGTCGAGACGATCGATTCGCGTCCGCCGTAGGACAGGGCCAGGCAAAGGGTCATCGACCGGTTGCCGGCCGAATCGCGCATCAACGTCTCCAGCGGATCCTTGACGAAATCGGGCAGACGGTCGACGTCGCCGATGGCGATCAGACGGATGCCGTTGTCCATGATCTCGTCGCGTTCGTCGATGACGTAGTCGCGCAGAAGCTGCATCAGGGTGCCGACCTCTTCAGGAGGCCGCTGCCAGTTCTGCGACGAGAACGCGTACAGCGTCAGCGCGCGCAAGCCAACCTCGCGCGCGGCGCGTACCACCTCGCGCACGGCGACGGCCCCGCGGCGATGACCTTCGACGCGGGGTAATCCGCGCCGCTGGGCCCAACGCCCATTGCCATCCATTATGATGGCGACGTGCCGGGGCAGCTTGGTGGGATCAAGCGACATCTAGCGCGTTTCCGGTACCACATGCCGCCCCGTTTGTCACGGACCGGCTTCCCCTTGGGCCCTTTCCCGGTCACCAGGTGCGGCCCGCTGGCTCGCCTTCGACCGGACGATCGACTAACCTTGCCCACCATGAAAAGCGCCGAGGATGTCGAGTCCTACCTGATGCGGCTGGACCTTCCCTACGAGACCATCAAGCCGGGGATCTGGATCGTCAAGCTGACCCGCGAACAGAACCTGGCCGTCTCCATTGCCGGCCCGGTTGTGGCGTTTCGCATCAAGGTCATGGACCTTCCCGGTGCCATCCAGCGTGAGTCGCTGTACCAAGCGCTGCTGACGTTGAACACGAACGAGATGGTCCACGGCGCGTTCGGGCTGGAAGGCGACGCGGTGGTCATTGTCCACGCGCTGGAGCTGGAGAACCTGGACTTTAACGAGTTCCAGGCGGTCATCGACGACATGGCCATGGCCATCGGCAAACACTATCCCCGCCTGGCCGAGTATTTTCACGGCCGGTCGGCCGCTCCGTCGGTTTCGGCTTGATGGCGCGCGACATTCCGGTCACGAACCACTGGGAAACATAGGAAACGACCATGGGAATCTTTTCAAGGCTCGGCACGCTCATCAAATCGAATCTGAACGATCTGATCTCGAAGGCGGAAGACCCGCAGAAGATGCTGAACCAGATCGTTCTCGAGATGCAGAACCAGCTGGTCGAGGCGAAGAAACAGGTCGCGGTCTCCATCGCCGACGAGAAGCGGCTGAAAAAACAGTGGGACGACCACGTCGAGCTGTCCAAGGAATGGGAGCGCAAGGCGATGCTGGCGGTGCGCGCCGGCGACGACGGCCTGGCCAAGGAGGCCCTGCAGCGCAAGGCCGAGCACGACACCCAGCAAGCTGAATTCGGAAAACAGTGGACGCTGCAGAAGGACGCGGTCGAAAAGCTGAAGGATCAGCTGCGGACGCTCAATGACAAGATCGAAGAGGCCAAGCGCAAGAAGAACATCCTGGTGGCGCGCCAGAAACGGGCCGAAGCGCAGAAGGCCATCCAGGACACCATGCGCGGGCTTTCGGACACCAGTGCTTTCGACACCTTCGAACGGATGAGCCAGAAGGTCGATCAGATCGAAGCCGAGTCGGAGGCGTCGACGGAGCTGGGCGGCGAGCTGGCCGGCGATACCTTGCAAAACAAGTTCAAGAAGCTGGAGGCGGGGCCTGGCTCTGACAATGCCCTGGCCGAGTTGAAGGCGAAGATGGGCCTGGGGCCGATGCCCGAAGCGCGCGCCCTGCCGGTCGGCAGCAATCGCGTCGCCGTCGAGGAAGAGGCCACCGAGTCCGTCGGCGCGCCTGCCGGGTCGCAGCAGAAGCGGTAGGCGCGCGGTCGGGGCGGCCTGGCCTAACAGGGTCTCTACCGGCGCCGTTGACGGCCGATGTCTGACGGTACTATAAGCCGTTAGGAGAGTAGCCGAGGGGGGCGGGGCTCGAATTGCGGGATGACAATGCCTGAACGTCTGGCAGACATCTGGCTTGTGGCCGGCAAACGCACGGCCTTCGGCGCTTTTGGTGGGGCCTTCCGCGATCTCAAGGCCACGGACCTTGGCAACGCCGCCGCCCAGGCGGCGTTGCAGCAGTCTGGTTTTGCCCCGGCCGACGTCGACGAGGTGGTCTTTGGCAACGTGGCGCAAACGACGCCTGAAGACGTCTATTGCGCCCGCCATATTGGTCTGCGGGCAGGCATTCCCGTCGAACGACCGGCTCTGACGGTCAACCGGCTGTGCGGGTCGGGATTTCAGGCCATCATCAGCGCCGCCCAAAATATTCGTACCGGCGAAACCAACGTCGCCCTGTGCGGCGGCACCGAATCGATGAGCCAGGCGCCGCACGTGATTCGTGGCGCGCGCTGGGGTTTCTCATTCGGCAAGTCACCACCGCTGGAAGATCTGCTGTGGACGGCGCTGGTCGACACCTATGCCGGCTGTTCGATGGGGATGACCGCCGAAAACCTGGCGGCCCGTTACGAGATCGACCGCCGCGCCTGCGACGAGTACGCGCTCTTGTCCCAGCAGCGCTGGGCCGCCGCCGATGCCGCCGGCCGCTTTGCCGAGGAGATCGTCCCCATCGAGATCAAGAAGGGCAAGGGACCGCCGCAGTCCTTCGCGCGCGACGAACACCCGCGGCCGGCCACCACCATGGAGAGCCTGGGCAAGCTGGGCCCGGCATTCACCCCCAAGGGCGTGGTCACTGCCGGCAACGCCTCAGGCATTGCCGACGGTGCGGCCGCGGTGGTCCTGGCGTCACGGGCCGCTGCCGAGCGGGCCGGGGTGAAACCGCTGGCGCGTCTGGTGTCGTGGGGAATCGTCGGGGTCGATCCGACTATCATGGGCATCGGTCCGGTACCGGCGATAGCCATGGCCCTGGGCCGTGCGAAAATGACTGTGGGCGACATGGACCTCATCGAGGTCAACGAAGCCTTCGCCCCGCAATACCTGGCCGTGGAAAAAGAGGCCGGATTGCCGCGGGAAAAGACCAACGTCGATGGGGGCGCCATCGCTCTGGGCCATCCGCTGGGGGCCTCGGGCGCGCGGATCGTGGTACATCTCGCTTATGAGTTGCGTCGAAGAAAAGGGCATTTTGCCCTGGGAGCAGCCTGTATTGGAGGCGGGCAGGGGATTGCAGTCATCCTAGAATCATTGATATAGCTCGATGAGCGCCCGAGGAGATTATTTCCGAATT
>JAXDMH010000245.1:0-2709 GCA_034666225.1 Myxococcales bacterium | reverse complement strand
AGATGACGATTCTTTCTGTTCGCTGCAGGAACAGCCAGCCGGCGGGAAGGCCGCCGTCGTCCAGCAGGATGGCGGGACTGAAACTGAAGGGCTCCAGCGCCACGTCGCCGGTGCCGCCGTTGGACAGCGTGACCTTCACGGCGCGCTTTCCGTCGGGACAGGCGCCGACGTCGTAGCCGGTGGGGATCAGTTGCCCCTCGGGCGGTGTGCCGTCGGTGAATGGCCCGTTCAATCCAAAGGCCACGGTGGCCACCTTTGAATAGAGCATCGTCCCGTCCGCCGTGGTCTTGACGTCGGTGAAGTACCCCTTCTCGCCGGCGCCCAGGCAATTGTACGTGAAGTCGTCGTTCGACAACGTCTGCACCGACCCTCCGACGTACAGGGTGTCGCTGGCACCCGGCATGGCCAGCGGATTGCCGTCAGCGTCCAGCCAGCGATACTTGGTCCCCTTGATCGAACAGAGCGTGCGCGCGCTGGTATTGGTCACGGGGATGACCAGGTACGCACTCTCCGTGCTGGCGGTGAGACGCGAAAGGTAACCGTCGCCCAGCACCAGATCCTCGGCCAGGCCTTCCGCTTGAACGGCGACCATCTTCCGCTGCGACGCGGGGTCGGCGTCCAGGTCGCCAATCAAGGCGCCGGTCAGATCGGCGCTGTTGTTCGCGGTGAGAGACACCCCGGGCGTCGCCATCGACGACGTCCCTTCCCAGACGCATTTCGCAAAGTCGTCGTCGCCGGCGCCCCCCGTGCCGTCTGCCGCGGTCGCGCCGTCGCCGGCATTGGCGCCCGAGCTGCCGCAGCCGCCCGCGGCCAGCGTGGCGGCCGCCATCCAGACAAACAGGCGGACGTCGGGTCGCCGTACCCCGAAGATTATTTTCACGAGGGCTATTGTACGACGGTTGCGTCGCCCTTGGTCGGGTCGGCGTCGACGGCATAGCTGCCCCTGGCCAGGCGGCGCACGGGCAACGTCTTGCCCGCCTGCTGCACCTTCAGCGTGGTGGGATCGCTGCCGTCGGTGGTGGCCACAAAATAGCTGAGCACGGTGGCATAGCGCGAACAGTCCGCCGACGGCGCGCCGAACTTCAGCGTGCTGGCGGTCAGGGTCGGGGCGGCGCAGTACTGGCGCGCCCAGCGATAGCGCAGCACCGGCGTCGGCCCCTCCGCCCACAGCTCGCCCGCGTCCATTTTTGCCTTCACGTAATCCAGGTGAGCCTTGTATTCGTCCAGCGGCAGCGCCTCCCAGACCATCGGGTCGCCGACGAAGCCGTGGACCTCGCGAATGCCCCACCCTTTCTGGGCGATGGAGTCGTCGACCAGCTTTTGCAAGATCAGCGTGCGGCAGGCGGCGGGAGCCATGTCGGGCGTGGTGACGTACTGGACGACGCCCGCGCATCTGGGGTCGGTGATGTACGTCGAATAGGCCGGGCCCCAGACGTCAAAGTTCAGCTTGAAGCTGTCGGTGAAGATCGCGGTGTTGGTGGTGGGGATGTCAGTGCCACAGCGCGCGCCCAGATAGTTCAGCGTCTTGAGGCGCGCCACGGCCGCCGGATCGCAGACGTCGTACGGAAAGATGAAGAAGTCGATGGGAATGCCCAGCTTGTTCTTCAGCGTCGTGGTCGAGTTGTCGATCTCGGTGGTGAAATCGTCGGACAGGGGCGCGATGGGATCGCAGGACTCCGCCAGCGTGACGTTCTTGGTCATGCAGGGATGGTTGGTGGAGTGGTTGAAGACGTCGTGGCCGTGGGCGATCACCTCCTTGAGGCGGGCCCATTCACTGTCGTCGCACTTGCTGGTGATCACGCCATAGCCGCCGTGAATGCCGCGCGCCAGTTGTTCGGGCTCCGCATATTTCAGGGCGCCGCCCACGGTTTCGTCGCAGAGATCGTCGTGAATGATGCTGTAGGCGGCCGTCGCGCCGCCGCGCCAGGTGGCCACCGCGCCCAGCTTGAGGGCCGAGGTGGTCGGATGCAGGGTGCCGCCGTCGGCGGCAGCGCCGCCGCTGCCAGCGCCGCCCGTGCCCGAGCCGCCGCCCGTACCGCTCGCGCCGCCCGAGGCCGCCGCGTCAATAGTCCCACCACCACCGGCACCACCGGAGCCGCCCGAACCAACGGCGCCGCCGCTGCCGCCACCGCCACCGCCCGTGCCACCGTTGCCGCCGCTGCCAGCGGCAACCGGCTTGCCCGAATCGGACGAACACGAACAGGCCGTCGTCGAGAGAATCGACAGACAAGTGGCAAAAAGCAGGCGTTTCCCAGCCGAACGAATCACCCGTCAGTCTCCTCGGCGAAAAGTATGCGCCGGGCCCGGCGCCATTTTCCGTCAATCCCGCAGCCACAACTGATGCGCCCCGCCTCTTACGGCTGATTTTTCTGGAGCAGCTCCTTGGCCAGCGATTCACCCAGGGACTTCGTCTGGTCCTGGTCCTCGACGTCCTGGGGAACGGAGGCCGTTCCTTTGGTGAAGGCGACGTAGGTGACGGTCGCGCCCAAGGCGCCGCCGTTCATGGCGCTGGGGTTGATACCCAGCCGTTCGGCGCAGGCGTAAGAGGCCTCGCCGATGATGTCGTTCGGGCCGGTGTCGCCGAAGATCGCGTACGTCATCTGGTTGTTGTAGATGACCGCCACCACCGTCCCCAGTTCCAGACCGGGTTGGGTGAAGTCGGTGGGCAGGACAACGTAAGGCGTGACCGCCGCGGTGAGCGGTCCGTTG
>JAXDMH010000244.1:0-8953 GCA_034666225.1 Myxococcales bacterium | reverse complement strand
CCACTGGGATTTCTTTCGTGGCGTCGACGAGATCGACCGCGACGTCGACCTGCAGCAGCTGCCGGCGATCTCGATCGTGATCGCCGGGCCCGCGCAGAGTGAAAAACCGGGCGCCGGCCCCGCCCAGGCCGGCATTCATTTCGTCGAGGCGGTCACCGAGAAGATCGCCGGGTCAGCGCGCTATTCGCCGACGACGCTGGTGCTGGTCACCCACCTGACCAGCGGCGGTTTCTTCGATCACGTCGCGCCGCCGCCGCCCGTCTCCGTCACGCTGGACACGCGCGAGGGGCAAGAGGTGGCCTATGGGCCGCGCGTCCCGCTGCTGGCGCTGGGGCGTTTCGCGCGCGCCGGCCATGTCTCGCACGCCCCGCTGGAGCTGTCGTCGCTCACGAAGTTCCTCGAGTGGAACTGGCTGGGCGGCGAGACCGGACAGCTCGGCCATCGCGACACCACCGTCGCCAACATCGGCAGCCTCCTCGACGGCGCGGCGACCCGCGTGCCCGTGCCGTGATGGGCATCAGGCAGGCATCAGGGAGACGTCAAGTCGACGGGCACGGAGCTGAGGCAGGGGCGCGCCACGCCGCGGGTCGGTGACGACGCGGCGGCGATGATCAATCCCAAGCGCTTGTCGTCCTCCACCGTGCGCACCGGGGGACTGACCAGCGAGATGTCGCAGCCGAACGAGACCAGACGGTAACCGGGCGGCTCGAACAGGGTGAACCAGGCCGGCCCGACCGGCCCGCTGGGCTTGGCCGGCGTCTCGACATAGATGACGGCGTGGCCGATGGATGAGCCCGCGTATTCGTCGGGCGGCAACATGGTCGATCCCGCCGCGCGCGGCGCCAGCGCGAACCGTCCGTCGCCGTTGTTGTCCGCGTAGACGACGATCTCGCCGAAGGCAAAGCTGACGGCGATCTCGTGCGTCGTCGGATCCGGCAGGCGGCGGATGGCCGCGGCGGGGGGCGGCGTGAAGACGTCGACCGTGAAGTCCCGATCGCTTCTGTGAACGGTGATGCCGCCGGGCGGGTGGGGGAGATCATCGCGCAGCTGCAGCGGATCGACCCACACGATCCCGACGCTGAGCCCGTCCAGCGACGCCACCTGAAACAGCTCGGGCACGTACGGTTGAAACGACAGCAGCGGGCTTTCGTAGGTGGAACTCGAAACCAGCGGATCGCCGCACCCGAGGCCGGCCATCGCCACCAGCGTGGCAAGCGCGGCAAACACGGCCAGCGCAGAACTCGCGATCGGGCGCTGGCGGCTCATTCGGCGGAGAATCTACCGCGAGGTCAGCCCGGGGCCAGGCTACTTCTTTTTCGGGGCCACTTGTTTCGCGGCAACCGCCGCCTGCTTCCGAATGTTGTCTTCGTTGGTTTTCGTCTGAACCTGATCGGCCCGCTTGCGCATCGACTTCGGAGATTTGTCGCCCATGGTCCGTTCACCATGCGCGCTCGGGTGACACAATGCAATTCGCTCTGGTCGGTTCGCGCCCATTGCCGGGCGAAGGCTGCCCACCCGTGGGCGCTGTGCCGATGCCTGGGCAGGCGCTATCGTGCTCCGTACCCGGCTTGCAGGCGTCCGGAGATCGCCGCCATGAGGCTTGCCTTGTCGAAGGGCTTTTCCATGACCCGTTCCTTTTGCGCATCCAGAAAGGCGGCCGCATCCGCGGAGAATGTCCCGCCGGTCATGAACAGCATACGGTCCGCTTGCCCGGGTGCGTCCACGGTCAGCGCCTGAAACAGGGCCATGCCTGTCATCTCGGGCATCAGCAGGTCGCACAGGATCAGATCGAACCGCTCGCCCGAACGAATGCGCAGCAGGGCCTCCGCTGCCCGAAAGACGACGACGATGTCGTGGGCCTGGCCGATGATGCGGCGGATGGCGTTGGTCACCATGACCTCGTCGTCGACCACGAGGATGCGCGACCGAGGAACCCCCGCCAGGTCATCGGCGTTGGTTGCGGCATCGAAGGCCACCGGGACCTGATCGGTCCCGGGAAGGGTCACCCGAAACGTGGCGCCGCGCCCCGGCGGGCTGGTCACAGAAATCTCGCCGCCCAGGGCCTCGACGATCCGGCGCGCGATCGACAGTCCCAGCCCGGTTCCCTGGCCAGGCGCCTTGGTGGTGACGAAAGCGTTGAACAAACGCGGGAGTATATCGGGGGGAATGCCCGCGCCGGTGTCCGCCACCTCGATCACCACCCGCGCACCGTCCATCCAAGTGGACAGTCGAATCTCGTTTTCCAGAGCGTTGCCCCCCTCGATCGCTTGCGCGGCGTTCATGATCAGGTTCAAGAACACCTGTCCCAGCCGGGGCTCGGAGCCGGTCACCGCCTTGATGGGACCGAACTGTTTGACGATGCGCGCGCGGTGCCTGATGTCGCTCCAGGCCATCCGCACCGTGGAATCCAGCACCCGGTGGATATCGACGGGGACCAGGCGCTCTTCCGCGCCGCGAGAGAAGATCTTGATGTCCCGGACGATCTCCCGGACGCGGTCAGCCGCCGTCATGGCGTCGGCGGCGGCCTCGGCCGTCTCATGGGGGGGAGCCTGGGGGTTTTCGAGTAGCTCGCAGACAATCGACAGGTTTCCCAGCACGCCGGCCAGCGCGTTGTTGATCTCGTGGGCCACGCCCGCCGCCAGCATGCCGACCGAGGCCATTCGGTCGCTGACCATCAGCTGCTCTTCCATCTGGCGCCGCTCGGCCCGGGCCTTGGCCTCCCGCAGCTCCCGCTCGACGGCGGGCACCAGGCGCGCGAAGTTGCCTTTGACCACAAAGTCGTGGGCGCCAGCCTTGAGAGCGATCACGGCGCTGGCCTCGTCGACGGTGCCTGACACCACGATGAACGGCAGGTCCAGGCCGGCCTCTTTCAAGGTGGCCAGGGCGTCCAGCGCGTCGAACCCCGGCATGACATAGTCGGACACCACCAGGTCGAAGGATTTCTGCGCCAGCGCTGCCCGCATCGCCTCGCGGGTCTGGACCCTCTCGATGGTGACCGCAAAGCCACCGATCTTGAGCTGGCGTTCAAGCAGCAAGGCATCGTTCTCCGTATCCTCGGCCAGCAGCAACCGGAGCGGTTTTTTCGCACCGGGGCTTGTCGCCGTGGTGGCCAGCTGTGCGCGATTGGCGCCGGTCAGCTTTCTGCCAATGGCCAGCGCCTGCTCCGCGGCCATTTCAGGATCATGCGGCTTGGCCGGCGATTTCGATTCCAGGCGCCCGTCGGCGATGAGGTGTTCGATCTTGCTCATCAGCAGCGTGGCGTTGAAGGGCTTCTCGATGAAATCGACGGCGCCCAGTTCGATGGCCAGCCGCCGCGTGTGCTGATCGGAATGACCCGAGCAGACCAGGACCGGAACGCCGGCCGTGCGGGGGTCTTGTTTGAGGTGGCGCAGCACGTCCCGCCCGTCGAGCATCGGCATGTTCACGTCCAACAAGATGAGATCGACGGGCCGGGTCAGCGCCAGCGCCAGGCCCGTGGCGCCGTCGCGTGCCTGGAGCACCGAAAGACCGGACGCCTCGGCGGCGCGAGCGACCAGCTGTTGAATGGTCTCGTCGTCCTCGACGACAAGGAGGTTGCCTTTGGTCCCTGCTCCCGGTTTCCCGGTCATCGCCAACAGGTCATTTCGACGCCTGCTTCACCCCTGCGCTCGCTCGTCATGGGCGCGAGCAGTGCAAAATGCGAGCCCAAGCCTGTCGCCCGGACGGAAACCCTGCCTTTTCGAACATTGCAGGGGGCCTTTTGGAATAGGATGAGCAAGGAGGCCCGCCTTGAGCAACAGGTACGCTTTTGTTTCGCTGGCGATCCTGCTTTCGGGCTGCAGCAACTCGCCGTCTGGCGAGCCGGGCACCGGTTCGGGTGGAAACAGCGGGGTTGATGCGCAGCCCACAGGGTCCGGGGGAGCGACGGCGACCGGCGGCAGCGGTGGCGGCAGTGGCGGGGAGTCCGGCGGCTCTGGCGGGAACAACGCGGGGGATGGTGCAGCCGGCGCCGGTGGCGGCAGCGGCGGCGCCGTCGTTGTCCTGGACGCCGGCGGTGACGGCCAGGGCGGGGCGTCGGGCAGTGGCGGCGTCGACGGGGGCGGCGGCAGCGGGGCAGTTGCCAGCGCCGGCTGCGGAAAGTCCGGGCGTCCCGCCGCGGGCAGGGTGATCGTCAACAACGACCACATTTACGATTTCCCGACCACCTACGACGGCACCAAGCCGATGCCTCTCATCTTCATGCTTCACGGCGCCAACAATCCAAACACGCTCATTGAAGGCCAGACCAACGGATCAAAGCTGGCCACGAACTTTGTTCGCGTCTTTCCCAAGAGCACCGGCGCCGCCTGGTCGTTCAGCGGCGGCACAGGCGCCGATTCGCAACGCCTGACCACGATCTACAACGATCTGCTGGCGAATTATTGCGTCGACACCAGCCGCGTGTTCCTGAGCGGACACAGCTCCGGCGCCCAGATGTCCGTGCAGATGATGTGCGTCGCTGGCGGAGACAAGCGCTTCAAGGCGGTCGCGCCGGTCGCGGCCAGCAAGTACTGCAGCATGCTGACGCCGACCCCGGTCCTGTACATCCAGGGGATGATGGACGCCATGCGCGGCGGCGGCAACGGCGCCGACGTCGTCGCCGTCTTCACCGCCAGCAACATGTGCACCACCACCACCATGCCCTATGCGGCGGTGGCGGCCTGCAACAGCACGTTCGACAACAAGCCGGTGAACCCCGGCTGCATCAGTTATCAAGGCTGCGCCAAGCCCACCGTCTGGTGCTCCCACAACGACAACGTCTACAACCTCACCGACGGTCACGAACACGGATGGCCTTGCTTTGCGAACAGCGCCATCGCGGACTTTTTTCTGAGCTTGCCGTAAGGGCTACGGCAGGGTCATTTGCACGACGGGTTTGTTCGTCCGGGCGTGCCGTAGTCTTTGACGATCATCTGGGGATCCGAATCGTACGGATCCGTGGCCGCGCACCAGTGTCCGATAGCCTGATTGTCGCTCTGCTGGTAGTGAGCCGGGTCAACGCTGAAGGAATGACCGCTCATCGCCGGGTCGGGCACGCCGTAGTCGAAGGTGGCAATGATGACACCGGCGCAGGTGAGGTGAACGCCGTCGGCGTGGGTGTTGCCGAACCTGACGCCCGTGTAGACATAGTCGGGATCAAAGGGAACGCCAAACGGCGAGGCCGCGGTTCGCTTTTCGTGGATGGCCAGGGTCGCAAAACTCTTTGGCGGCACAAGAAGGCACCTGGAAATCGTGTGGTGACCCGCGGCGGCGTCGGTGATCTCGCAACCGTTGAGATCAAAGGTGTCGCTGTCGCCGGGATTGTAGATCTCGAACCATTCGCCGTAAGCGTCGGCCAACACGTTGGGATCGTTCATCAGCTCGGTGACGACGATCTGTCCCAGCACAGTCGGCATGGCGCCGCCGGCCGTGTCCCCGTTTGTTTCGTCGGGGACTTCGTCGGCGGGTGTGCCGGCGTCCTTGTCGGCGACCGGCTCCTCGCCGGCCAGGTCGGCGACGTCCACAACGTCAACGATGTCACCCCCGTCAGGCACCTCAGTCATGCCATCAACGCCGCTCTCTCCGTCTGGTCCTTCCCCCGGTGGGGGTTCGGCGTCGGATTCGCCATCGGTATTGGCATCGGCGTCGGTTTGGGCGTCCAGTGCGAATTCCGCCTTCGTGCAACCGAGGCCGCTGACCAGACCGAGGCCGTTGGCAAGACAAAGAAGGGCCGCGATTCGACCACAAGCCCCGACAGGAACGATACGAACCACCGAGAATCTCCGATCAGAAGATAGCGTCTCGAGGGTACGGACTCAACGGTCGACGGCAGCGCGTAGCTTGAATAGGTGGCAAGCGCTGCCCATATGTTTGGCCCAGCGTGCCCGACGCGCGAAAGAGCTGTGCCGGCCGAAAAAGAAGTGGCCTGTATAGAAGATGCCCATGGGCCTGTCGCTGACGATCTCGAAGCCATTGGCTCGAAAGTTCTTCCGCCACCAGCGCGGGTGAAACAGCCACAGCTCGCTGACGACGTTGCCTCGCTCGCCATGGCGGGCGGGAAAGAAGGGAGCCAGGATGAAGGCCAGTGCCACAAAGGGCGCTCCGATGAGGCCAAGTAACTTGCCAGGGAGGGTCTTTGCCCGCCGCCAGAACGAAGGCGTCAGCATCACCGCCTTTTGAAAGCCGGTTGGAAACGCTGACAGCGTGCTCCAGAAACGCCAGACGTGCGTCGGCAAAACATGCAGACAAAAACCGTCCGGACGCAACGTGCGGCGGATCTCGGCGTGGAGCTGACACAGATCGACGACGTGCTCCAGAACGTTCGACGACCAGATGACGTCGAACGTGGCATCCGGAAACGGGATATGTCGGCCATCATAATCAACGATCGGGAATAGCCGGTCCTGCGCGTAATTGGACGCGGCGATTTCGATCGCGTCGACCTGGAAACCTCTCTGCTGAAGGTCAGCCGCCTGTCTCCCGGTTCCCGCGCCAATCTCCAGAACGCGGGCCCCGCACGGCAAACAAGCCGCGATGGTGTCAACCTCGGCGCTGCGCAGCTGGTTCAGGAACTCGACAGTAAACATTGCCGCCTTTTTCAGTTACGAAATGTGGGCCGCAAGGGAATGGTCAACCCTGTCTGTGACCGCCCGACGCAGATCCTTCGCCAGAACTTTTCCCGGGAATTGAATTAACCAAGGACGACGAAGGTCCAAGCCAGCGCGGGCACTCAGTGCCCACAGTTTGCCATGAATGTCGTCATTGCCGTTTTTCTTTTAGCCTGCGGCCTGTTCGTCGACCGCATTGCGGTCAAGAGCAACGCCCGGGCGGGGCGCAGCTTTCTGGTGCCGCTGGGCATGGCCAGGCTTCTCATCCTGGCTGGGCTGGTCCTGATGGGAATGGTCCTGGCCCAGGCCATTTTCAGTCGTTGGTGACCGGCTGACGATTTTTCGTCCGCCGTCATCTTGTCGTCATGTGGGACCCGTACCTTTCCTCTGTTCACCACCAATGACAGGAGGAACCGACATGATTCGAAAATCGACAATCGCCGTTGCTACCGCCGCCGCTGCATTTGCCACTTTGCTGGCAGGGGTATCCGAGGCCTGGGCGGAGCAACCAAACGAAGAAGACGAAGTGCCTTTGGCGCAATTGCCCACGGCGGTGCAGGAGACGATGCGACGGGTGGCCGGGGCGGCCCTGCCCGATGAGTTCGACAAGACCGTCGAGAACGGCGCGCTGGTCTATCAGGGGGAGTATCGCACCGCGACCGGCGAGAACTCGATCAAGGTCGCCGCCAGCGGCGAGTTGCTGGAGGTCCGCAAGGAGATGGCGGTGACGAACCTGCCTGCCGCCGTCGGGGCCGCCATCGCCAAGAAATACACGCCCACCGCCAGGATCAAAAAAGCCGGGGGCGTCTACCTGAAGGGCGCGTCGGAGCTGGCCTACTACGACGTCAAGGTCGTGGTGGGTTCGGCGAGCCGGCGCATCAAGGTGCGCCCAACAGGAGAGATCGTAAGCTAGAGGCGATGAGGCTTCTCCTGGTCGAAGACTCGCGGCGCCTGCAGCGTTCGCTGTCGACGGGCCTCGGGCGTTTTGGTCACGTCGTTGACGTTGCCAGCGACGGCCAGGAGGGGCTGCGCCTGGCGCAGGAGAATGCGTACGCGGTGATCATCCTCGATCTGATGTTGCCGCGCCTGGACGGTGCCCAGTTGCTGCGGGGTTTACGGAAGAGTGGCGACGAGACGCACGTCCTGATCCTGACCGCGCGCGATACGCTGGACGACAAGCTGCGCAGTTTTCAGGAGGGCGCCGACGACTTCTTGATCAAGCCGTTCGCCTTCGAGGAGCTGGTGGCGCGAATCCAGGCGTTGGTCCGCCGCCGGCAGGGTCACAAGAACCCACGGGTCGTGGTCGGTGATCTGGTGATCGACACCAGCGCCCGGCAGGTCACACGGTCAGGCGTTGACCTGGCCCTCCCGGCCCGCGAATACGCGCTGCTGGAGTACCTGGCCCTGCGCAAAGGTCACGTCGTGTCGCGGGCCGAGATCGAACAGCACCTTTACGACGGCCGCACCGAACCGGCCAGCAACGCCGTCGACGCTGCCGTCTACGGGGTGCGACGGCGGGTGGATCCCCAGGACGGTCGTGGCTCGTACATCGAGACACGACGCGGTTTGGGATATCTGCTGCGCCCGCTGGCTTGAAATGCCTTCGATCCAGCGCGCGCTCACCATCCGGCTGCTGCTGAGCCTGTCGGCGGTCGTTGCCGCGGCCACCGTCGGTCTGGCCTGGGTTCTTCGCGTTCACCTGCAAGCGCAGTTCGACGAGGCGCTGGCCGGCAAGGCTCGTGTTCTTTCCGCGTTCGTGCATCGAAACGAGGACGGGCAACTGGAGATGGAGCTGGAAGACGTCCCCATGGCGGAGTTCGACCGATCGGGGGCCGAGTACTTCGTTGTATGGAACGATCATGAGGTCCAGTTTCGGTCGCGGTCATTGGGCGAACGGACGCTGCCGCCGCTGGGTGCGGACGCTCCGTTCGCCGGGCCGCACTTTCGCGATGGTCGACTTCCCGATTCGAGACCGGGGCGTTTCGTCTGGATGTCATTTGCGGCCCGAGTCGAACCGGACGAATCGGATCAATCGGATCAATCGGTCAGGCGTGGTCAGACGACGTCCGGGGCGCTGGCGATCGCGGTCGCGCGAGAGCGGCAGACGTTGGACGCGCGCCTGAGGGATCTGAACGTGGAGATTGGTGGCCTGGCGCTGTTGTTGTTGGCGGCCATTCCCCTGGTGATCGCCCGCGTCGTTCCCCGCAGCCTGCGCGCCCTGGAAGACGTGGCGTTACGCGCGGCGACCATCGACGCAACCTCGCTGAGCCAGCGATTTCCGACGGACGGTCTTCCGGACGAACTGGCCGCCATCACCGCGCGGTTGAACGAACTTCTCGATCGCCTGG
>JAXDMH010000243.1:0-11081 GCA_034666225.1 Myxococcales bacterium | reverse complement strand
ATCAGCTTGCCGTCGATGTAGACCGGGCTGCCGCTCATTCCGGCGACGATGCCGGAGAATTCGACGCGCGGATCCTCGGCGCGAATCAGGATGACGTCCTGCTTGGGCAGGAACGATCGCATGATGGCCACCACGCGCACCTTGAACCGGTCTGGCTTGGTGCCGGAGAAGACCGTCAGGGCATAGCCTTCCATGCCCGGCTTGACCTGCGACAGCGGCAGAATCGCCGCCGGTGGCCCGGACGGAACGATGGCCTTGAACCGGGTCGACGTGGTTTTCGCAGCGACGGCCGCAGGCGCCGAGCGGCCCAGGCCAGACCAGAAAACCGCGACCAAACCCGCCAGCACCAGACCGAGAAGAACGCGACGCACGAAGCTCGATCGTACGAGGCGACTACCCACCTGTCAACGCGCCGGCCACGCGATCTGGCACCTTGAGGCCGCGTCCACGCTCGCTTACCCTGTCCACCGCGATCCTCTGCCGTGAACTACAACAGCTATAGCTTCTGGCTTCTCTTCGGGCTTCTGTACCTCGTTTATTGGCGCGCCAACCATCGCTGGCAAAACCGCCTGCTGCTGGGGGCCAGCTATATCTTCTACGGGGCCTGGGACTACCGCTTTCTGTTTCTGATTCTTGTGTCGACGGTGATCGACTATCTGGGCGGCCTGGGCGTGGCGGGCGTGCGCTTGCCCCGGGCCAAGCTGCGCTGGCTGGGTCTTCTGATTGTCGGGTCGGCGCTGGTTCTGTGCAGCAACGTCCGCTATCCGGCCCTGCTGGGCGCGCTTTTCCACGGGGACGGCGCCGGCGCCGCGGCGGCGCTTCCGCACAGGCTGCGGGATTTTCTCATTCCCCTCGGAACCGCGGCGGTGGCCCTGGTCTACGGGTTCGTCTTGCCGTCGCTGTACGCCGCGCCCGAACAGCGGCGGCGCAAGGTGTTTCTGACCATCAGCATGGTGGCCAACCTGGCCATCCTCGGTTTCTTCAAATACTGCGACTTCTTCATCACCAGCATGGTGGCGCTGCTGCACGGGCTGGGCCTGACCAACGTCGGCTGGCAGACGCTGGGCCTGATCCTGCCTGCCGGGATCAGCTTCTACACGTTCCAGGCCATGAGCTACACCATCGACATCTACCGCGGCGACGCCCAGCCCACGGAGAACTTCCCCGACTTCGCGCTGTTCGTCTGCTTCTTCCCGCATCTGGTGGCCGGGCCGATCATGCGCGCCCACACGCTGCTGCCCCAGGTGGTGAACCCCCGCCCCGACCCGCGCGGCACGCCCGCCATGCGCGAAGGGTTGGCCCTGGTGGTGATCGGCCTGTTCAAGAAATTGTTCATCGCCGACAACATGGCCCCGGTGGCCAACGCCGTCTTTTTCCCGTTCTTCGACGGGCGCGCCGCCGACATCACCGGTCCCCAGGTGTTGCTGGGGATCTACGCCTTCGCCTTTCAGATCTACGGCGATTTCTCGGGCTACTCGGCCATCGCCCGCGGCATCTCAAAATGGCTGGGGTTCGAGCTGGTGCAGAACTTCCGGCTGCCTTACCTGGCGGTCAGCCCCAGCGATTTTTGGACCCGCTGGCACATCAGCCTGTCCAGCTGGTTGCGCGACTACCTTTACATTCCGCTGGGCGGTAATCGCTACGGCGTGCGCATCCAGTACCGCAACCTGGTCATCACCATGCTGCTGGGCGGCCTGTGGCACGGGGCCAGCTTCACCTTCGTGGCCTGGGGCCTCTACCACGGCGCCATCCTGTGCGTCTTTCGCCTGCTGCACATTCCCGACCGGGTGCCGACGGAAACGCCGCGCGACAGGTTGCGCTGGCTGGTGCGGGTGATCGTGATGTTCCACCTGACCTGCGCCGGCTGGCTGCTGTTTCGCGCCGACACCTTCGGGGCGGCGTACGCCATGGCGACACGGATCATCACCGACTTTCACGTCACGTCGGCCGTCGCCGCGCCGCTGGTGCAGATCGTATTTTACGGGTTCATCCCTTTTCTGGCCGAATGCGCGATCGACGGCGAAAAACGCCTGGATCGTTTTGTCACCGCGCCGTGGGTCCTTCGTTCGGCGGCCTACGCGTATATGATCTTGGCAATTCTGATCTTCCACTCTGGCCAGGCCAATGAGTTCATCTACTTCCAGTTCTAGTGTCGGCGCCAAAGGGCGGCGCTGGCAGGTGCCGCTGGCCCTGCTGGTGATTTTTGGCGCGCTGGAGCTGTTCACGCGGACGCGCCTTTTCAACAGCTCGAAGGACTTTCGCCGCTTTGCCGGCTATGGGGAAAAGGCTCGTCACCTGGAAAGCAGCGAGGGCGTGCGCCTGGCGCTGATGGGAAATTCGGCCACCGATCGCGGCGTCGATCTGCCGACCTTGCAGGCGACCTTTGCCGCCAGCGGCGCCCGCGTCACCGCCGATCTGTTCGTTGCAGACCAGTCGCGCATCAACACCTGGCAGTTCATGCTGCAAAAGTATTTCTTTGCGCCGGGCCTGCACCCTGATTGGGTGGTGATCACTTTTTACGAGGACGATCTGCAGGACGGCAACGCCGTCGAGATCGGGCGCCTGGCCCAGTTCTTCACGTCGGTGCGCGACTGGCCCTCGGTGTTCGCCCTGGATCTGCCGGAGTGGGGCCAGCGTGTAGAGTTCGTGCTGGCGTCCGGTTGGGCCACCTTCGCCGCCAGCGAGCGCATGCGCGAGCGCGCGCTGGAGTCGCTGGTCCCGGATTTTCGTTCGTACGCCGCGCAGGCCAACGCCGCCATCTACGAGCACAACCGCCGCCGTCGCCCGGCGCATGTCGAGACGACGTCAGCGCCGGCGCCGCGCACGCACCGGGCGTTGCAGCGTCTGCTGCGCACCGCCGCTGACCACGGCGTGCGGCTGGCCTTCGTCGCATATCCCACGCGCCTTGATTCGGGCCGTCCGCCGTACGCCGTGCTGCCCGAGACGTTGCAGGTGTTGCGCGACGCCGGCGCGCCTTTCTTCGATCTGCGCCATGTCGCAGGCCTGCAGGGCGAGGCCATGTACGACGACGAAGTTCACCTCAGCGCGACCGGGCGGATCCCGTACAGCCGCGCGCTGGCCACGGCCCTGACGCCGTTGATCGCCAGCGACCCGCGCGCGCGCTGATCGCCTGCTTCTGGCGTTCCGATCCCCGGAGGTCGATGTTTCTCGCTTATTTCGAGATCATTTCCTGGGGGAAACTTTGTTCACCAGGGTTGTTTCTGCTTGGCGAAGATGAGGTGAACGACCTAGGGTGGCTGCGCTCTGTCTCGATCCCCCCACGAATTTTCAAGCGAGGAGCGCCAGATGACACCACCCAGGATCGCCGTTGGTCTGCTTGCAGTCGTTGTCCTCATTACTCTCGGCTCTTTCGCGGCCGCACAGTCACCCGCTCCGGCCGCTGCACCGGCAGCGCCTGTCGCGGCCGGTCCGGATCTGGCGGCCCGCGTGGCTGATCTGGAGGCGTACGTCTCGAACGGCACCCCCAAGTTCATGACCACCACGCCCGGCCCTGGCCACAACGGCTGGATGATGACGTCGTCGGCGCTGGTGCTTTTCATGACTCTGCCCGGGCTGGCCCTGTTTTACGGCGGCCTGGTTCGCCGCAAGAACGTGCTGTCGGTGCTGGCGCAGTGTCTGGGCTGCGCCGGTGTGGTCACGATCTTGTGGTGGGCGGTCGGCTACAGCCTGACCTTCGCGCCCGGCCTGCCGATCCTGGGCGGGCTCAAATTCGCGACTCTCAACGGGGTGACCGCCGCGCCCAACGGCGATTATTCGGCGTGGGTCTCGCAGAACGTCTTTTCGATGTACCAGTTGATGTTCGCCATCATCACGCCCGGCCTGATCGTCGGCGCCATCGCCGAGCGCATGAAGTACGCGGCGGTGATGGCGTTCATCGTGCTGTGGATGTTCGTCGTCTACTTTCCGCTGGCCCACATGGTGTGGGGCATCGATGGACTGATGAACGGCGTGTGGAATGCCAAGGCGTCGATCAAGGCCATCGACTTTGCCGGCGGCACCGTGGTGCACATGTCGTCCGGTTGGTCGGCGCTGGTTTTGTGCCTGATTCTGGGCAAGCGCAAGGGCTTCGGCGTTCGACCGTTCCTGCCCCACAGCATGGTGCTGACGATGATCGGCACCGGCATGTTGTGGGTGGGCTGGTACGGATTCAACGCCGGCAGCGCCGTGGCCGCCGACGGCATCGCCGCCAACGCGTTCACCGCCACCACGCTGGCGGCGGCCATCGCCGGCACGGTGTGGCCCGGCCTGGAATGGTGGACGCGCGGCAAGCCGACGGTGCTGGGCTTCTGCTCGGGGATCGTGGCCGGGCTGGTCGTGATCACGCCGGCGTGCGGCTTTGTCAATGCGACCGGGGCGATGATCATCGGCGTGCTCGCGGCGGCCGTGCCGTTCTTTGCCTGCACCAAGCTGAAGGCGATCTTCAAATATGACGACGCGCTGGACACCTTCGGCGTGCACGGGGTGGGCGGCACCCTGGGCGCCCTGGTCACCGGCTTCTTCGCCACCACCGAAGCCAACGCGAACCTCAGCACGAACCTGGCGGGTCTGGTGCGCAAGACGCTGTGGCTGGAACAGCTGAAGGCGATTGGACTAACTCTGGTGCTGTCCATTGTGGGAACCACGATCATCGCCATGATAGTCAAAGCCGCCATCGGGTTGCGTCCGGATGCTGAAACGGAGGAGGCCGGACTTGACCAGTCTGATCACGGCGAAGTGGGGTACCATTTCGACGAGGCCGGCGGTTAAGGCCACATTTTCCCCCCCGGAAAAAAGGAGCACTCCATGAAGAAAGTCGAAGCAATCATCAAGCCGTTCAAGCTGGACGAAGTGAAAGACCGGCTCCGGGAGATGGGCGTCTCCGGGATGACCGTCTGTGAGGTACGCGGCTTTGGCCGCACCGGCGGCAAGACCGAGGTCTATCGCGGTTCGGCCTACGTGGTCGACTTCGTGCCCAAGGTCCGGCTGGAGGTGGTGGTCAAGGATTCCATGGTTCCTGACGTGGTGTCCGTGATCATGACCGCCGCGAAGACCGGCAAGATCGGCGACGGAAAGATCTTCGTCACGCCAATCGAAGAGGCGATCCGCATCCGCACCGGAGAACGCGGCGAAGACGCTGTGTAAGCGGGCGCTGTAGCTTTAGCCACCGACGGCCGACGATCCTGGCCGCTGGCTATGCCGAGGCTGCGCTTCCGCTCCTCAAGTACATTAAGTACGTTCCGGTGCGGTTCTCGCCTCGGCTACGCCAGCCGCCCGGCTTGTCGGCCGGGTCGCTATCGGGGTGCCGAGAAAAGTGGGGTACCGTCTGCTCATCCAACGCAAATCTCGGTGAGCAGGCGGTACACCACTTTTGTCCTCTCTTTTTTTCGGGCGAAAACCTTGCGCAGTGAACGTAGTCATCAGGCGGGCGGGAGCGGTGGGGTTCCCTGCCGCGCGCAGTTCGCAGGCGCGCAGTGCGTCCCCGCTCCAAGCAAACCCATAAGGCGCGCGCGCCGTTCGGTGTTTGAGCACGGCAGGGAACCCCACCGCTGCCGCCCCCCGCGACGAAGCGAATGGAGCCTCACCTCACGTACGCCGCCCCCCGCTGTCTCTACAACCTCCCCGGTGCGGTCATCCTCAAGGCGTCGTCGCCACCGCCAGCCCCCAGGGTGATCCCCCGACCTTGACCCGCGCCGTGACCGCGCCGGTGGTGGCGTCGATGATCGATACGTCCTGGGACGGTCCATTGGCCGTGAACAGTCGGTGGCCGTCCTTGCTGACACCGATGCCCCACGGCCGCCCGCCCACCCCGTCGATGATGCGCACCTGCTTGCGCGTCGCCACGTCGATGACCGCCACCGATTCGCCGCGCCCGTTTGAAACGAAGACCAGCTTTCCGTCGGGGGAAAGCACGGCGCCCATGGGGCGCGGCCCCAGCGCGGTCTTTGCCTTGGGCTCGATCTTGATCGGTTGCAACGTCTTGTGCTTGGCCGCGTCGATGACGTTGACCTGGCCGCCCAGCTCCGACGTGACGAAGGCCAGCTTTCCGTTCTTGGTGAAGACGACCGAACGGGGACGGGGCCCGGTGGCCATCCGGCCCAGCACGGCGAAGGTCCTGGTGTCGACGGCCACCACCTCGTTTTGCTGTTCCGACGTCACGTAGACGACCTTTCCATCGGGACGCACGGTGACGCCTTCCGGTTCGCTGCCGATGGCCACGCGATGCAACGCCTCGCCGCTGGCCAGATCCAGCACCGTCATCTCGGCGGTCTCTTCGTTCGACACGTAAAGCTGTTTGCCGTCCAGCGACACGTCAAACGATTCGGGATCCTGGCCGCTGCGGTATCTGCGCGTCACCTTGCCGGCCGTCAGGTCAATCAGCGCTACGCCGTCCGCCTCGCGGTCGGCGGGCGGCAGCTTGGATTCGTCGACGCCGGGACCGGCCTTGGGCGAGCCCGAGAGCGCGACGAACAGGGACTGTCCGTCGCGCGACAGCTTGACGCCGCGAGGCCGTTTGCCGACCGGAATGCGCGACACCACCTCGGCCCGGTCGGCGTCGACGACCACGATCTCTCCGCCGTCTTCGGTGCTGACGTAAAGCCGCGTTCCCGCGTGTGCCGGCGCCGCGGCGACCATGGTTCCCAGCAGGGCGACCACGGCGGTCAGTGTCGATGGTCCTTTTCCGAACAGTGCCGACGTCATGACCGAATGCATACAGCAACAGACGCTATCCCGCTATGGACCTCTGTGGATGTCCGCTTACCGGAAAAATGATACATCCTCGGTCAGGAACGGCAGCAGGGCCTGGTTGAACCGGGCTGGCTGTTCGACGTTGGACAGGTGGGCGGCGTCGTCGATGACGACCAGTCGCGAGCCGGGCGCGTTCTCGTGAATCTCGCGGGCCATGGCCAGCGGGGTGCCGGGATCGTCCTTGCCGACGATGATCAGGATGGGGCAGGTGATCTCGCGCAGGCGGGCGGTGACGTTGATGCGGGGAACCGCCGCGCAGCACCCGGCAAATCCCATCGGCGTCGTGGTGCGAATCATCTCGGCGATGCGCGCCACCTCGTCCGGGTGCGACCGATGAAAGCCGGGCGTGAACCAGCGCGCCAGCGTCGGCGCCACCAGCGGCTCCATTCCCTGGCCGAGCGCGATCTGCGCGCGCTCGGCGAACGTCGCCAGCGCCGCTTCGGGCCAGCGGCTGGCGGTGTCGGCCAGGGTCAGGCTGCGCAGCGTGCCCGGATAGCGCAGGGCGTACGTCTGTCCGATCATTCCCCCCAGCGACAGCCCGACAAAGTGCGGGCGATCGATGCGCTGCGATTGCAGGATGGCGCGCACGTCGTCGGCCAGTTGATCGAAGGTGTACGGCGCCGGCGAAGCGTCACTGTCGCCGTGGCCCCGCGTATCGAAGGCCAGCACGCGAAAGCTCTCGGCCAGCGCCGGAATCTGCGGCGTCCACATGTCACGGTTGCAGGCCAATGAATGGCTGACCACCACCCAAGGCCGCGCATCGTCGTCGACGGCGCCGTAGGTTTCGAAGGCCAGGTCAATGCCGCCCATGTCGATATCCAGTTTCATCGGCTGGTCACGGTCCGACGTCGGGAAGAATGACGGTGAACTGACCGTTCAGGTCGGTCACCGCCTCGGCGATGGGCAGCGCCATGTCCAGACAGGTGGGCGACGAGCGCGGACAGAACACTTGAACCAGCGCGTCCGCGACGGGGCCGCCGGCGCGCACGGAGCTGGCGGTGGCGATCCCGGCCGCCAGCGTGAAGGTGGGCAGCGCCTGATCCGCCATCGGTGCCTGCACGGTGCCCAGCACGGCCCGGGCGAAGAGCTGATCGGCCCCGGGAACGGCCCACAGCTTGTAGCTGCGTCCGGGATTGACGACCAGCTGGTAACGGCCGCCGTCGCCGACCAGGGTTGAAACAGTCGACGTGACGATGTCGCCGCCGGTGTCGATGGCGGTGATGCGGACGCCCTTGCTGGTGGCGGCCGGTTGCAGCGTTCCGGTCAGCGTCACGGTCTGGGCGATGCGGACGTCGCGGGTGACGCCCGCGGCGACGACGTCGACGGTGGCCGCGGTGATGGCGGCGGTGGCGCCGGCCGTGGCGGGCGGAACCACCGTCACGCGGTAGCTGCCCGCCGTCAGCGCCGGGAAAGTCACAATGCCCTTGTCGTCGCCGACGGCGTCGGCGTGCACCGAGCCGCTGACGGGAAGCACCCGGTCGGCGGCAGCCGAGCCGTCCCCGGCGTGCACGGTCAGTTGACCGGCAGCGGCGATGGGCGTCGCCAGCTCGACGTGGACGGTGGCGCGCGCAACGACGGTGGCGCCGTCCGCCGAACGGATCGTCAGTTTCAGGGCGCCCGCCGGCAGCGCGGCCCAGCGCATGGTCAGCGTCGGGCCAGCGGCGTTTCGCGCCAGGGCGAAACCGGCGCCGGCGTCGACGTGGCCGTCAGGCAGTCCCGAATCGGGCGGCGCGGCGATCTCGACCGACAGGTTGCCCTCGCGGGTGAACAGAGAGAAGGCGCCGCCGCTGTCGCTGATGCCCACCGTCGAGGGGCGCGTCCCCTCGCGCAGGACCAGGCGGGCGTCCGTCACCGGGGTCCCGCTGGCGCGCAAGGCCTGCCCCGACACTTTGATGCCGGCGTCGAACAGGGTGGAGTTGGCCAGATTGGCCAGATCGGAGGGAAGGCCGTTGAAAAGTATTGGGGCGAAGTTCCCGGCGGGGATCAACAACAGATCGTAATTCCGCTGCTGGATGAGGTCGACGTTCATGGCGCCCCGTTGCGTGTTGCCCTCGATGATCACTTTCGAGCCGGGGCTGGTGATCTGCATGTACGCGGGCAGTGGCTGGGCCGTGTTGTCGCGGGGGAAGATCCTGATGTGTTGCACCTGCGAGATCATGTCCAGGCCGCCGGACAGTTGCTGGCGCGTCCTCTGGAATTCCTGCACGGGCGAGGGCAGGGATGCCGGCGGCAAGACCCGAAACGTGAACGCCGCCGGTTGCGGATCGATGACGGTCACCGGCCGTGTGACGAACCCGCAGGCAGGGCGGGTGCTGATGCGCCCCGTGATGACGTAGGTGCCGCTGACCGGGACCGGGAATTCGACAATCGCCGGATCGCCGGCGGACGACTGCGGGTGGTTGACGGTGCCGTCGGGGGTGGTGACGTCCCAGGCCCACGTGTCGGTGGGCTCGCTGACGTTGGCTTTGCCGCGCACCCGATACGGCATGCCTCTGCGTTCGAATGGGTCAGTAATCTGGGGCATCGACAGCGAGATCACTTCGAGAAAGCAGAGCGTCGGACCGCCGTCGACCCCGGAGGCGTCGCTCGAGGCGTCCGGGGAGACGCTGCCATCCGAAGCCGCTCCGCCACTACCCGCAGCAGTACTCCCCCCGCTGCCGACGGCGCCGCCGGCGCCGCTGCTTCCGCCGCTGCCGCTGTTGCCGCCGGTGCCGAAGCCGCTCGAGCCACCGCTGCCGGACCCGGGGTTGCCGTAGCCGTTGCTGCCGCTGCTGGCGGCGCAACCGGCGCAGATCAGCGTCATCAACATCAGACCCGCCGCACGACCGATAGCGCTCTGCTGGCTCATCGGTATTCCACGCTCCAGCCGACGCGCAGCAGGCATCCGGCCCGCCCGCCGAAGGCGCGGTTGGGGGTGGTGACCGCGCAGCTATCTGCGTCGTTGCAGCCAATCAACACGTTCTTGATGTCTTGGCCGTTGTTCCGATCCCTGATCTCGAGCCGCACGCGCACCTTGTCGCCGATGCGGTACTGACTTTCGTGCAGGGACAGCCGGGGCAGATCCAGCCCCTCCTGGGGAACGAAGTCGCCCCCATTTTTTGCCACGCTCCAGTCGAAATGAAGCTGGCTGTTGCCCGAGCCCGGCAACGGATCCAGATCGTCGCTGACGCGCAGGACGGCGAAGTCGTCGGTTCTGGAAGGCCCGTCCGGATCATCGGCCGCAGGCAGGGTGTGGACATTCGGCCCCGAGGCATAGTCGGGCGCGGTGACGTCGATGCAGGGAAGTTTGTCCTCCTGGACCGTCAGCGTCTTGCTGGCCGTTGCGCTGTCGCTGGCGTCGCTGGCCTTCAGTTCGACCGTGTAGTCGCCCTTCAGGTCGGAATCCAGGCAGCGTTCTGTGCTGGCGGCGGTGCTGCCCGCCGTGCTGCCGGCATTTCCCGGGCAGGGCAACAACATCGCCTGAGATCCGGCCGGCTGGCCGGTCAATCTCCACGCCAGGGTCAGGGGATCCATCTCCACGTCGCTGGTGCTGGCCGACAGCCGGAAATGCGACAGGAACCCGTAAGGCGGCCCTTGCGTCGGGCTGAGCACGTCGATCGCCACCGTCGGCGGGTTATTGACCGGGACGACGTAATAGTTTTTGGGTGTGGCGGCGCCGTATCGGTCGATCGCCACCGCCCAGACGCAGAACGGATCCTTTGTCTGCGCGCCCTCCACGGTGAAGACGCTCAACGTTCTGCGATCGGCCGGCCACTGCCGGCGATCGTTGGTCACGGGCGGGCAGGGACCGGCCGTCCAGGCCCATTCCACGGTCGGCGTCTGGCTCTGGTCATCGCTGACCTCGGCCCCGAACTGGGCGGCCGTGCCGCGCGAGATCCGTTCGGTGGCCGGGACGAGAACGATCTGGATGGTGGGGGGCATGTTGATGGGATCGGTGAACACACACCCACCGGCCGACGCCAGCACCAGCACCAGCACCGACAAGATGATGAGTCCGAAGACGCAGCCAAGGTGGCGAAGGAGCATCGCTGTCGACCGACAGACCAGTGAGTGGATGGACAATGCTTTAAGCAACGGCTGAGCCAAGGTAGTCCTCGAAAGAATGGTCGAAATAAGCACGGTTACGACCCACGGAACGACTGCCTGCCAATGGGTGCCCGCGGTCGCCCGACAATGCTGTCGCGGTTCGGTCACAAAAGGAAGCGGCGCAGCGTCCCCGTGGTAAACAACGCCCATGGCTGAATCGACGCTGGCGATCGGGAGGAAGGCCCCCGCTTTTTCGCTGAAAAACCAAGATGACCAGACCGTGAAGCTATCCGATCTGGCGGGCGGAT
>JAXDMH010000242.1:0-3766 GCA_034666225.1 Myxococcales bacterium | reverse complement strand
TGCCGCGGCGGAAACCTTGGCCCCCGAGACATCGATCGACAGCTCGATCGATGTCCGGGGCGCGCCGCTGGCGCTGGTGCGCTCGCTCGCGCGCGCCAGACTGTGCGCCACCTCATCCATCGAAGCGGGGCGTTCCGACGGCTCTTTGGCCAGCATGCGACCCACCAGGTCGTTCAGCCAGCGCGGCGTGGGGGGATCGACCGGCCCCAGCGGCGGAGGCATGCGAAACATGTGCGCCGCCATGACGTCGCGAAAGTTCGACGCGATGAAGGGCAGGCGGCCGCTGACCATTCTGAACAACACGCAGCCGAGGGCGTAGATATCGGCCCGCTGATCCACCGGTTCTGTCCCGCCGCACTGTTCGGGCGCCATGTAGTCGGGCGTGCCCACCAGCATGCCGGGAATGGTTCGCGCCCCGTCGACCGGATCGCCCGATAGCAACTTGGCGATCCCGAAGTCCAGGACCCTGACCACCAGCTCTTGCGGGCGATCTGCCGCGACCGAAAGAAACACGTTCTCCGGTTTGATGTCGCGGTGGATGATCCCCTTTTCGTGGGCTGCGCCCAGGGCCACCGCCATCTGTCGGGTCACCTGGCAAGCCATCGGCCAGGGCAGGCGATGCTGCTCCTGCAGCCGTGACGCCAGCGTCTTTCCTTCCAGATACTCCATGACCAGGTAAACCCGGCCGCTGGGATCAACGTCGCAATCAAAAACCTCGACGATCCCGGGATGGCGAATCAATGAAGTGGCGCGCGCTTCATCAAGGAAGCGCGCCACCGATCGCGGGTTGGTGGTCAGGTCCTGGTTCAGCACCTTGATCGCCACGCGGCGAACGATTCGCTGGTGTTCGGCCAGGAACACCTGGCCCATGGCACCGTTGCCCAGCTTGGCAACGATCCTGTAGTTCCCCAGCGTCTGACCGACCATCGCTTTTGCCGCGCCAGGAAGTTGAGCATGCCCCGGGCAAGGGTCAAGCACCGCGGGCTCTTTGCCCCCGCTTACTCGTCGTCCTGACGCGGTCTGGGCAAGCCAAGCTGCTTGATCTTTCGCACCAGCGTTCGCCTGGAAATCTTCAGCATTTCAGCAGCGCGCCTCTGGTTTCCTCCGCACCTGGTCAAGGCAGCTTCGATGGAAGATCGTTCCGACGCAGCATCCGTCGACGGCGAGGCGCTGGGTCCCGTTCCCAGGGATTCATCCACTTCGTCGACGACGGCGTTCGCTTGCGGAAGGCCCAGGTGATGCGGCTCCAGGAGCGGCTGGTTTGCCAGCAAGACGCCCCGTTCGATGACGTTACGAAGCTCGCGCACGTTGCCCGGCCAGAGGTACGCCTTCAATGCAGCGATGGACGCCGGCGAAAGATCGGCGTGCGTGATGCCGAACCGCGCGCAGGCATCGCCAAGAAAATGCCGGGCCAAAGGTTCGATCTCGACCTGTCGCTCACGCAACGGTGGGACCGTCACGGTGAGACCATTCAGGCGGTGATAGAGATCGGAACGGAATTTCTTCTCTTTGACGTCGAAGACCAGATCACGGTTGGTGGCAGCGACGAACCGCACGTCGATCCGTCGTGGACGAATTCCGCCCAGGCGCGTGATCTCGCACGATTCGATGGCACGCAACAGCTTGGCTTGCAGTGGCAGCGCCAGATCGCCGATTTCGTCCAGGAACACTGTGCCGCTGTCGGCCGCTTCCAGGAGGCCGATCTTCGTGACCACGGCGCCCGTGAAGGAGCCGCGCTCATGACCAAACAGTTCGCTCTCCAGCAGACCTTCGGGGAGGCTGGCGCAATTCAACCGCAGAAATGGATTTGCCGCCCGCGGAGACAGTTCGTGCACCATCGACGCCACCACGTCCTTCCCGACGCCGGTCTCCCCCAGCACCAGCAACGACATTGACGTGCCGGCGACGCGGACCAGGGTCTGTCTCAGTGCCCGCATCACCGGATCGCCGAGGACGATGTCGCCGCGCTGGAGCCGAACCACGCCGCCGCCGCGGATGAACTGCAGCAGCGATTCGTGGGCGCCGACTGGATCGGCCATTGGCAAGACGGTCGATTCGACGGTGGCGGTGACGTTCCAGCTGCCCAGACTCTCCATGGCGGTGCGTTCGAATGGCGCAGCGGTCGCGATCGACGCTGTCCGCAGACCGATGGCCACCTCGTCATCGCCCAGGTGCACCATCCAATCGATCGACGGCAGGAACTGATCGCCCAGAATGGCCTGAACCCACCCGGTTTCGCTGGGGCGCGAAGCGCGGATCTTCAAGACAACCACTGTCGCCGTCTCGCCGCCGACGGGGACCCTTGGTGCCCGCCTCAGGAGCTGGGTCACCTGTTCCATCGTCAGCGTGCGTTCTGGCGGAAGCGGGCGCAGGCCGCTGGGCCGGACCACCAGGGCCGAATCCCCGATGAAGAAAGGTTCTCCGGCTGCCAGCGCGCGCGCCTCGCCAGCCTGAAGACGCTGGTGATTCACGAAGGTTCCGTTCGCGCTGCCCAGATCACTGACCGCAAAAGGCGGGGTCGGTTTCAAAGCGGCGTGCGACCGGGACACGCGCGGATCGTTGATGACGATGGTCGAGCTGGCGCCCCTTCCCAGTCGGACCAAGGACCCGGTCGGCAACAAGTGGCGGACGCCTCCGTTCGGGCCGGTGACATAAAGAGCCACCGAGCCGCCACCGTCTTGGAGCGACGATTGACCCAGCGTGCTGGCGTCGGAACCCGCGGCCAGGTTCGACGGCCTCCCGCCTGGCGGTCGTGAGCTGGGCCCCGTCATTGGCGGGGATGAGAGCATCGGCCCGCAGCCACCGTCAAGGTGGAGGCCCATCAGCGTTCCGGACCCACCTTGACCTACGATGGCTGACCTGTGAAAGTGGGCGGATATTCGGATGGAAACGTCGCGTAAATTCAAATTATTCTAGCCGGTTAGGCGGGATTTTTTATCGGGGCGTGGTTGATTGTGAACAATACGGAATCCAGTTCGTCAACCGCCGGTCCGGGATGCATCGTCGCAGGTCGATACCGTCTGTCCGTGGAGCTGGGGCGAGGTTCGACCGGGGTGGTTTGGGACGCGCAGGATCTGACCACCGACGAACCGGTCGCGGTGAAGGTTCTCCACACCGCGTTGCTGGCATCACCAGCGGCAAGAATCCGGTTCCAGCGCGAGATGGCCATCGCCGGAGCGCTGGAACATCCGCACTCCGTGCGGGTGAAGTCCCACGGCCAGACAGCGGAGGGCAACGAGTACCTGGTGATGGAACGTCTGGACGGCCAGACGCTGCGCGCGTTGCTGGCCAGTGCCGGCCCGCTGCCCCAGATCCGCGCCATTCGAATCATCGCCCAGATTCTGGACGCGGTGGGCGCTGCCCATCGCGACAACATCATTCATCGCGATCTGAAACCTGGGAACGTGATCCTGCTTGATACGGCGTCCGAACCTGACTTCGTCAAGGTGTGCGATTTCGGCCTGGCCAAGGTCTTCACCCCTGATGCGGCAGAGGACGAAAATGAGCACGCCCATCAGGCGTTGCCTTCGATGGCCACCGGACAGGGCGATCTGTGCGGCACGCCGGACTACATGGCGCCTGAACAAGCACGCGGCGAAGTTCTGGATGGCCGTGCCGATCTGTATTCGATCGCGGTGATGTTGTTTCAGGCCGTGGTGGGAAAGCTGCCCTTTCAGGGGAAAACCCCGCTGGCGGTGTTGAGCCAGCACCTGGTCACGCCGCCCACGCGTCCCAGCGTCCTGCGTCCCGATCTGGGACTCGCTAC
>JAXDMH010000241.1:0-2523 GCA_034666225.1 Myxococcales bacterium | reverse complement strand
CCCCGCGCTTCCCGCCCGCTGAAATCACCCACCAGCAGCAGGCGCAATTTCGCCTCGCCGGAACCAAAAGCAGGCCGCTGTTTCTTCCCGGCAAACTGGAACTGGAACTCCATTCGTCCTGCCATCGGTGCGGCCTCCCCTATGGGCAGGTGATAAGAAAGCGCTTCATGAGGGGACTATACGCCGGTGCGGGCCGCTGACGTCCGGACATCCACCTCCGCGGCGGCGGCCCGCAAGCTGCGGTCGCAGCTGGCCCCCGGTCGCGCCGCGTTCAACCGCGGGGAATTCTTCGCGGCGCACGAGCTGTGGGAGGACGTCTGGCGCAACCTGGCCGGCGAGCACCGCACGTTCACGCAGGGGCTGATCCAGATCGCCGCTGGCCTTCATCATTTGCAGCGCGGCCGGCCGCGCCCGGCCGCCAGCGTCCTTGGCCGCGGCGTCGAGAAGCTGGCGCGCGGTGGGGCCGTGCAGTCGATCGCGACGCTGGTTCGCGGCGTCGCGCGCGTGCGGGCGGCGCTGGAGGCGGGCGGCGACGCCGCAGTCGAGGCGGGCCAGATTCGCTTTTAGTACTTCGGCGCGGAGCCCCCGCTGTCGCGATCGCGTACACCCGCCGGCGTCCGTCTGTACGCGGTCCCAACACCCGACCACTGGCGGGGGCGTCTCCAGGCGGATTTCCCGACGGTGCGGGCCTTGCAATCGCTTGCCGCATGCAGAGACACGCCTTGCTTCTCTGGACGGTCGTCGCGTCAGGGTGCGCTGCGACTTTTCCGCAGCCGTTGACGGCGAATCAGCTGGCGACCTATCGAAGCGCCCCGGCGGTGGTCGCCTATCTGGGCCAGGCCGATGCGTCGGCCGCGGTCTGCGATCTCGGCTCGGCGGGGCCGCATCTGGTGGTGGTTGACCAAGATATCCGGGAGGCCCTGGCGAATGGTCTGCGCGAGGGAACAATCCCGCCGCCCATCTGGCGCGACTGCGTGGCCGACATCGTCCGCAGCGGCGACCAGGAAGGGGCGGCGGCGATGCTGGATGTCGTCAGCGACGGCTATCGCGCGCTGCTCACCGACGGGCGCGTCGAGACCAGCGCCGTCTGGCAGCAACGTCTGGTCGCCGCGCACGATGTCCTGGCGGACCGCCCGCCCGGGGTGAACCCACACGCTCTATCAATGGCCACGTTGCGGTCCGAGCTGCAGCGGGTGCTGTCCGGCGGCGGCGCGGGGCCTGTCGCACGCAGCAACGGTGAAGACCTGCGCATCGTCCTGGATCTCGAGCGCGGCGTTCTTCGTGGGAGGTCGGTGGACCTGCCCCTGCTGGACGACCTGGCCACAAAAGGCGACGAGACCACCCTGCGCCGAGCGGCGGACCGCCTGCCTGACGGCAAGCTGCGCGACGAGGCGCGCCGGCGGGTGATTCGCCTGCACATCGACGCCTCCCCGTTTGCCGAGGTTCGCGCGGGCGCCGCCAGCGTCGAGCAGCTGATGATGACCGCCGGCAACAACCGCGTCGCTCTCGCGGATCACCCGCCGGTTCGCGGCTGGATCGAACCCCAGGCGCCGTCGCCGCGCGCGGTGCTGGTGCGGCAGAACGTGGTTCAACAGACGGCCACCTTGCTGGGCCTGCGCACCGCCGATTTTGTTCGCGCGTCGGTGCTGCCGGCGTCACCGTTGCGCGACGCCATCCGGGTCGAGCTGGAGGGAATTTCACGACCGGTGACGGTGTGCGCGCCGCCGAAGGAGCTGGATCCCTCCCCTTGTCTGCAGCCGCAAGACGTGGCGCTGGACAGTGCGGTCGCCTTCATGGACGGCAACGGCCTGATGCGCTTTCGCGACGGCATCCGGGCGGGCGAGCTGATCGCGTTGGCCGGCGCCGAGCGCCTGACCGTGCCGGTCACGGCGGCGGGAAAACCGGTCGCCACCCTCGACTGGCCTTTGCGCTTTGAATCTCCCAAAGATCTCACGTTCGCTGCGACAGCAGCGCGGCCCGACGATTGGCACCTACGCGTACGCCTGGAGCGATCCAACGCCGGGCGACTGATCTACGCCGTCACCCAGGCCGACCGCCAGTCCATCGTCGTGGTGGAGAGCGCCGACGCCGGCGCCTTCCACGTCATCAGCCAGGGCGCGCGTGGCCGCGACGGCAGCGACGGGGCGCCGGGCAGCGACGGCCGGAGCGGACAGTCGGGCTGGAGCGCCAGCTGTCCGTCGTCGAGCGGCAGCGACGGCGAACGGGGCAGCGACGGCAGCGACGGCGGGCCGGGTGGCGACGGCGGCGACGGCAGCAACGGCGGCAACATACTGATCGAGGTGGCCTGTGGCGAGGGCACGTGCCTGGACCTGTCTGCCCTGGCCGCCAAAGCCATCGTCAGCCGGGGCGGCGCCGGCGGCCATGGCGGGCAAGGTGGTCGCGGCGGCTCCGGTGGACGCGGCGGCGCCGGTGGCAGCGGCACGACCTGCACCGACTCTGAAGGGAACACCTCGTCGCTGTCCGGCGGGTTCGACGGGACAAGTGGCTTCGACGGCCGCAGCG
>JAXDMH010000240.1:0-2698 GCA_034666225.1 Myxococcales bacterium | reverse complement strand
ATTGCCATCGCGCCCTTCCCTTTCGTCTCTGCCGCGAGACTCAGTTGGTCTTTGCTGACTTAGTCACATGACTTAGTCACATGACTAACTTGCGCTTGGCCCAAGGCGCTGTCAAGCGTTTCGTTCGATTCGGCAACGCCCTGAGCTTTGTCCTCTGCGAGCGGTCCGGGATCACGCAAGCGATCTCATGCGACGACGACTTCCGGTCCTACGGTCGACTCAACGTTCTGTTGTAAGGCTCGGGCGTCCCTCGTCTCCCCCGCCGACGATGCCTAACCGAGGTGTAGCGCCTCGAAGAGAATCGTTTCAAAGTCAAGGTATCGAAACGGCTGACGTTTTGCGGTCCCTTGAAACACTTACGTCCTGTAACTACCCCGCACCACACGCAAGTCTAAGAAATGGCATTGAGGAGGCCGAGGGTGGCGACGCGGAGATCTTGGGCGATGGGGCCTGATGGTGCGGAGGGGGCGACTGCTACTTCGTCACCACCCGCCAGAAGCCCTGGTGAAACGTCGAGGCGAACAGGAGTTTGTGGCCGGGGTCGTAGTGCATCTCGCCGCCCATCGCCAGGGCAGGACTGCCGGGCATCAAGGTCCAGGTGAGACCGTCGGTCTCGGGAGAGCTGAGAAAAACCTGGGTGCCGGCCGCGCAAAAATCTGGGAAGAAGCAACGACTGGCGAACATCGTCGTCCCATCGCTGGTGATGCCACCGCCAATGGGATTGGTGTTGGCGGTGATCGTCCAGGTCTTGCCATCGGTGCTGCGAAGGATCCCGTCGCCGGCAGCGACGTAGAAAACGCCATCCTTGGCCCGATACAACCCCGCGCCCTGCAGGTGCGATGGAAAGAACGGCTTGCCCTTGGCATCCAGCAAGACCGACCAGGTCGCGCCGGCGTTCTCCGACCGATAAAAGCCGTTGGTCTGCGACGCCCAGATCCAGGTGCGCGAATTCTCCAGAAAATAAAAAAGCTGGCCCTCATTTCCGTTCCACACCGGATCGCCTGGAATCAGTTTCCAGGTGGCGCCGGCGTCGAATGATTCGGCGATGCAGGTGGCGACGCCAGGCATGCCGATGCACGACTCGTGAAAGGTGAGCACCAGGTGCAAGTGATCGCCGGGATCAATGGTCACCACGTTGGCGAAATTGTATTGAAAGTGCGCCGACAGATCGGGTTGCTGCGCTGGCGGCCAGATGATGTCCCAGTCGACCCCAGCGTTGACCGATTTGAGCAACCCTGAACATCGTGCCGTAGCCGGAGTTCGTATAGACAATCGTCGGGTCTTTGGGATCGACGGCGAAGGTCCAGTTCATCGCGTGATCCCAGGAGCCGGCGTGGCGTCCGGTGCCGACAGGCGCCCAGGTCGAACCACAGTCGGTGCTCTTCCACATCTTTTGATAAACAGTTCCCACGTAGAGTGTGCCAGAGTTGACGGTATCCACGGCGAACGCGAACGTACCGCCGGCGTCACTGGGCATCTTGTTTGCCAGCCCGGCTTTGACCGCGGGCGGGGTGATCTCCTGCCAGGTGCCCACCGGCGCCAGCGAGTCGCATGCGCCGACAACCTGCGCCGGGGCATCGGGGACTGTCTGGATGTCCGTTGAACCTGGCGCGTCGATGACGACCGGGGTGTCGACCGGCGCATCAGGTTGCTGGGAGGTCTTGGGGGGCCCACCCGGGCAACCCGTCAGAGACGCAGCGAGAGTGATGATCAACAGACGTATATCCATGGCCAACTTATGCCTCCTGCTGGCGATCGCGAGCGGCTGCGCCTCGTCCGGCCAGGACAAGGGCGCGCCTGAAGGTGGCTTTGATGTGGGAGGCGGTGGCAGCGCCGGCCACCCCGGGGACAGCTCGAGCCCGGAACGAATCAGCGACGCCGGCCTCGCGGGAGAGACATCGAACCGTCCGTCGGCGATGACGCTGATCAGCCGCGGCGTCCCCGCCTTCGCTTCGGGCAGCGCCAACTCCGCCGTCGGCCCGGAAAGATCCAACGACGATCCAACCGGCTCGACGTGGTTTCCGGACAAGCTGCCGGCCTGGATCGCGTATGACCTGTCGGGGGTGCCGGCCGCGGAGAGACAACAGATCCTGATCGCTTTTTACTGCCCGCACGCCGGTGCCTACCTGCTGGACAACAAGACCGCCTCGGACGCCTCCCCCGTCGACTACGCCATCGACATCAATGCTGCGCCGGGATCCGGCGCACCGCCCACCGCCGGTTGGAAGAACGTCTCCAGCGAAACCGGCAACACCCGCAGCGCGCGCCAGCACCTTGTTGATCTCGCCGCCGGCAACTGGGTGCGCATGACTGTCACAAGAGCCACCGACTCTGCAGGTGCGTCTTTTGATCTGGACGTGCACAGCGCCCCGGACGGCGCCTCCGACTCCTGGCTTCTGATGGGAGATTCGATCACGCATATCTCGACCATGTACGCTTTCAGCGATCTGCCCAGCCTGGTCCACCAGCGCGCTGCCGCCCGCTGGCCGGCGGTGATCTCCGCCGCCATCGGCGGCACCAACACCGGAACCGCCCTGCCGGTCATCGATGACACGATGAAATACTTTCCAGGGCGCTTCGTCGTGCTGGCCTATGGCACCAACAATCACGCCAAAGACTTCGACATGGAGCCGCTGATCCTGAAGGTTCTTGCGGCCGGCAAGATCCCCGTCGTGCCCCACATCCCGTGGTCCGACAC
>JAXDMH010000239.1:0-18567 GCA_034666225.1 Myxococcales bacterium | reverse complement strand
CTTCCGTGTTGTCAGCCTTCAGGGTGTAGGAGATCTTCCAGGTCGGCCCGGCCCACCCGCCGTTGGCGTAATACGAGTTAAAGCCCGGGTAGAGGATGGGAATGGTCAGGCCATGGCCCCCGCCGTCCAGGCCGTTGTCGAAATCGTTGACGCCTTTGAGGCCGTTCTGGGCGATCCAGGCGAATTTGCCGTCGGCGTTGGCGCCCGCGGCGTCGTTGTACCAGAGGGCAAAGAACGTCGGCTTGGTGGCGAACACCGACAGGATGTTGGTCCAGTCGGCCGCGGCCTTGAACTTCTGCGGGCCGAACACCATCAGGGCCGGCTTGCCGTTCACCTTCATGTGGTTGGCCTTGGAGAAGAAATTGTCGCGGACATAGGTCATGTCGGCCCGCGCGGCGTTGATGTCGCCGGCGTTCTGATCCTCGTACATGACGCCGAACTCCATGCCAAAGGCCGCCGTCCGGTTGATGATGGCGTCGGAGGCCGCCTTGTTCTTGGGCAGGTCGAACGCCCCGCTCAGGCCCGGCCAGTCGATGATGACGCCGTCGATGCCGGCGTACTTCATGGTCAGAAGCTGGTACTCGATGACGTCGCCGTTGTCCGAGCTGTATTCGCCGATCATCGGCGCGTACCACGACGCGATCCCGGTGGCGCTGTTGCGGGAGTTCATCGACCAGTGCTGCCCGCCCACCTGAAACCAGGGCATCATGTGGACGTAGATCTTCCTGGGATACGTCTTCTGGATCGTGACGGCGGAGGCCACCCGTCCATAGTCGGATTCGGTCGTTGTTGTCTCACTGCCACACCCGTTGAAAGCCCCACCCACCGACACCACAAACAAAGCGAACAGCGGTCGATAAAGTCTCACGATGGTGTTTCCTCCGTCTGAGCTGCTGGGACGGTGCGCGCGTCCGCCGGCTTGGCCTCGCGTTTCGCGACTAGATACAAATGTTACATATCGGCGGGTCGCCGACAGTCACGATTGTTTTTTTACCGGCGGGGGATGATTTGTGCTGGTCGCGTCAACGGTACAGTCGCGGGACCACCTGAACCGTGATGTACAGCGGCCAGAACATCAGGATGGCCGCGGCGGCCAGCGCCACCACGAACACCGACGCGCGGTACAGCAGGAACGACGTGCGATAGCCCATCGCTTTCCAGACCCGGACGTGGGTGCGAAAGAGGACCCCGTCCAGGGCGGTGCCGGGGGCGGCGTGGAAGAACAGCACGGCAAAGCCGGAGATGGGATAAAGGTGGACGATCTCGGCAAAGCCAAAGACCTGGATGAAGTTGGCGAAGATCAGCGCCAGCACCAGCGCCGTGATGCGGTTGAAGATCCCCAGCAGCAAGAAAAGCCCGAACACCATCTCGCCGAGAGCGGTGGCGAACGACCAGGATTCGCGCGTCAGCCAGGGGAAGACGCTCTGCGGTCCGGCGATCAGCTGCGGGTAGTTGTCGCCCACGCCGATGAACAGCTGGGCGTCGTAGATCTTGTTGACCAGGCCCAGGAAGATGAAGCCGACGCCCAGACCAAAGCGAATCCCCGCCACCTGGCCGGCGCTGAGAGTCATTCCCGGGCGCGAAAAGAGATAGAAAAATGCGCTGGCCAGCACGGGCATGGCGTCGACGGCGGCCATCCGATACTCGGCGCACAGGTACACGAAGATGGCGATGAAGGCGCCGCCCAGCGCGGTCCTCCAGACGCCAAGCAGGATCCACAGCGCCACGGCCACCTCGACCAGGAGGATCTTGTCGTGCAACGGCCCGGCGGCGACGGGAAAGCTGGGCATCACCAGCCAGCCCTCCCAGGCCCCCAGCAGGAAAACCAGCCCGGGCAGCCGCGCGAAGATGAACACCGCCACGGTTTCGGCACGGGCCAGCCAGGGGCTGTCGACATAGCCGTCCAGGGCGAACCGGATGGCCAGGGCGACAAAGCGTCCGATCGGGCCGCGTTTCGCCCGGGGCATCTTCTTTTCCACGGACGTCGGCGTCAGGCGTTCCACCAGGACCACGGCGCCCAGGTACCAAAGGCCGATGATGACGGCGACGGAGGCGGTGGCCAGCAGCGACAGCTCCAGGACCTCGCCTGACATCGATTCGAAGTACTGCCGGTCGAACGGCTTGGCGTCGTGTTTCACCCAGCGCTCGTGGGCGTCGGCCAGGCGGGGGGCGACGGCGACGACCAGCAGGCTCAGCGCGCGCAGGAGCTTAAGAAGCGGAGACGGCTTCGCGCGCAACGGCAACCTCTCCTTCGATTTGCTTGACGTCGTCTTTGTTGAGTCCAAACGATTTGAGCGATTCGGCCAGGAACGTCTTCTCCAGTTCGTGGAGGGGGCCATCGCTGAGAGCCAGGGTGTAAAGGGCGCGATAGAACTCGAGGCGGGCTTCCATCGGCACGTACCGGTGCAGGAACACATCGTCAATGACCAGGCGGCGCTGAAGTTCGCGTTCCACGCGCGTCACCGCTTCTTCCAGGTCGGTCATGCCGTCCATCTCGGACAGCAGCTCGTACAGCAAGGTGCGCTCTGACGGCGTGATGGGGCCGTCGCAGGCGGCCAGGTGCACCAGCCAGTTGAACAGCATGTCGTTGCGGGTCGACGAGAAGGTGTCGATGGCCAGCAGGCTCATCCGCCGCAGGTGCGTCTTGAGACGGCGGCCGCGCGGCACTTCAAAGGCGTGCGATCGGCGGTGCAGCAGCGTCCCGCGCGCCGAACGCACCTCGAAGTCGACCGTCCACACCACCAGCATGCGGTGGGCGTGCTCGGAAAATGGGTTCGGCGACTTGTCGCCCATGCGCCCGGTCTGCAGCGCATAGGGGGGCAAGACCAGCGCGGCTGAATATTGATGGGGCGCCGACGCGGCGGGGAGCATGGGGCGCTTGCTGGAGTACAGCTCGTGCGCGCGGTGATCGAACATGGTGCAGGTCAGACGGGCCTCTACCGTGACGGCGCGGGATGAACGCGGCACCACCTGGGCGCTGGCTTCGATGGTGTCGCCCGGCCGGGCCTCGCGCGCGGAAACCGTGAAACGAGCACGGCGCAGGGTGGCCAGGCGGCGCAAGAAACGAAAACCAGCCTGCAGCGCACCCGCTGCGAGGGTAATAGGGATCAGGCATAGCGCGAACCCAAAAAAATAGAGCGCCAAGGTACAGAAATGTCGCCGGGGCCGTCGACGTAGTCAAGAACGGGGGGACGCTCGCTTCGCTCGCTCGCGAAAGGGGCCTGCTGGCCCCTCTCGCGGGCTCTCCCCGTGCGACGAGAGCCGGGGGCGGATCCTGTTTGGCAGGTGCTGTCTCCGGCGGGCAGAGCCCGCCTGCGATCCAAGGCGGAATTCAGAGTTTTGAGTCGTAGCCCTGGCGCGGGGGTTCGGCGAAGACGCAGTCCAGGATGTCGGTGACGGGGAGGCGGCCGTGGTCGCGGAAGAGGACGAAGTCCTGGCCCTCTTCGGTCACGACCTGCTTGACCAGATCGGTAAAGTGCTTGTCACCAGGGACGGTGACGCGGACCGGGCGGTGCAACTTTTCCGACTCCTCGAACATGTCGATGAAATCGCAACGATCAACCTGATGGCTCATGTGGAATCCCTCCCCCGCGCCTAGGCTAGGATCCGGCTGCCGCCGATGCAACAGGAACGCGTCTGGCCCGAACGCACGCCCATCCCCTAAGGGGGCGACGATTCTTCCAGCACAAACTGCGACAGGACGTGGCTGATGTTCAATTGCTTGGGCTGCAGCAGCACGATCCCCTGACTGTCGTGGTTGAAGGGGACGCCCTTGGCGGTGATGGCCTGGGTGTTGTGGCAGGTAAAGCAGTTCGGGAACGACACCGGCGCCTGCGTGAACGATTCCATCGCCGTGCTGGAAAGCCGATCTTCGCCAGCCAGGATCGAGAAATCGCTGTCGCTGCCGTCCTGCTGGATGGCCGCTTCGAAGGCCTTCAGGCCGCCGGCGGCATCGATCAAAGGACTGGTCCTGTCGTTCTGCAGGGCGCTGTCCAGGGCAAAAAACTGGGGCTTGTCCATCCACACGGCGCCCACCAGCCGATAGTGCCCGCGCTTGTCGGCCCGATGCAGCTCGGCCTGCTTGCGCTCGAACAGGGTCTGCACGTTGAAGTTCAATGAGGTGATGGCGTCGTCGGGGTGGGTGGTGTTGGATTTCGACGCGGGGAACATCCGGTAGACAGAGGTGGTCTGCCTGAATTTCTGCGTGGCGGTGTCCAGCGTCAGGTCCTTTTCGTCGATGGGGGTGTTCCCGTCGCGCAACGTTGTTCCGGCGTGGTACAGGATGTGGTCGGTGTTGCTGACCACCGTCTGATCCATCTTGTTGTTGGGATCCGTCAGCGACGGGTTTTGATCGCGCGGATCCAGCGGGGCGACGTTGCGCTTGCCGTCGGCGGCGGTCAGATCGGGCGCGCCCATCGAATGTTCGAACGTGGCCCAGATGAACTCCGGGTGCCCGGGCAGCGTGAAGACCACGTGCAGGGCCAGCAACCGGACGGTGATCTCGCGCGGGTGGTCCTTGTCTTCGTGGATCTGCCCGTTGACCTGACTGAGCGTGGGGACCCAGGCCTTGGTGCTGATGTAATCGAACAATGACGGGTCGTTGGCGTCGACTTCTTGCCAGGCCGATTTGAATTCGGCGACGCCGGCCGGAAAAAACAGGTTGGGATCGGCGTTCTTGATGGCGTCGACGGTCTGCAGGCCGTTGCCTCTTATGAAATCAGCAAAGGCTTGATTGACGTGAATTCCGTAATAGATGGTGTGGCCATTCTGATCGATGAGAATTTGCCGCCCGCCCGCCTGCTTGATGTCACCCAGCCACGCCCGCTGGGATGTGCCGCGCACGCCGTGCGGGGTCTTGCTTTCAAAGATGTCGTCGATGGTCGGGTACGCCTTCAGGGCCGGCTCGCCGGTGGCGGCGTCGGGCTGCGTGGCGAGCAAAAAATTCTGCCAGCCGCCCCGATAGAAAGGACACTCGGTGTCGGGGTGTGGCAACGGCAAAAACAATGAAGGGCCTGGCGTGTTCGGCAGCCACTCCGAGCTGGCGGCGCAGATCTCTTCCTCTTGAGGTTCGATCTTGGTGGCGTCGAACTTGAACGGATCGTGGCAGGCCGCCAGCGCCGTCAGGGCAAGAGCCTGGACCGGCATGCTCAAGTAAAAATGCAACCGCTTGCGCATCGCTGGCCTCCTCTCTTGATTCCTGTCTTATTGTGAAGCGGGAGCCGCCAACGTCTGGCCGCGGTCGTCGCTGTCGCCCAGGTCTGTGGCAGCGCCGCCGTCGGGGGTCGTCGCTCCGGCATCCGTCGCGGTTCCCCCATCGCCGACGGGCGGGGGGGTGGCGCCCAGGCAGTAGGCGATCCAGTGACGGATCACGGAAACGTCGCTGACCGTGGGGCGGCTGAGATTGTCCGGCAGGCCGATCACGGGCATGGGCGGCATCTCCCCGTGAAAGACGCGCGCATAGACGCGGGAATGATCGGGGTCGCCGGGGATCAGGAAGCGGACCGGCTTCATCGTCTTCGGATCCTTCACCGTCTCGGAGACGGCCATCAGCAGCCGCTCGACGTCCAGCACATAGTCGAAGGCAGGCTGGCCCAGGTTCTGCCCGGGCCCGCCGCCGTGGCAACCGGCGCAGTTGTTGCGCAGGATGTCCATGGCCTGAAACTTGGTCGCCTCGCACGCGTCATCCGTGGTCATGCCGTTGTCGCCCGGGGTCACCTGGATGGTCGGCGTGTCGAGAGCGACCGTGTGCTGGTCGGGCGATATCGGCGGGGCGATGACGGTGGCGCTGGCCGCGTCGGCATCGAACTGTTGCAATGAACAGCCCAGCAACGAACCGCCCAGCAACGAACAGCCCAAGGTCAACGCGGCGGCGACCGGGACAAACAGCGCGGCGGGGTTCAAAACGTCCCTGTCATCGTGGCGAAAGTGCCGGCCGGGCCGCCGTGGACGTTGAAGCGCATCGCTTCTTCGCCGCCTGATTTTTCGCTGCTGGACCCGGAGGCGATGAAGATCCAGGTGGAAATCAGCAAAGAGGCCACGCCAACACCCAGCGACAGGTCGGCGCCCTGGTACAGGCGGTGCACGTGCTGGACGCTGGCCGGAAGACAGTTGGGAGAACAGCCCGCCAGCTTCTGGTTGTCCTTTCGCCCCCAATAGGTCAGCAGGGCGGCGCCGCCCAGACCGGCCAGACCGGTCACGCCGAAGACGTAAGCGAACGCCGAGGTGCCGCTGCTCTGGGCGACATGCTTTTTCGCCCGCCGCCGCGGCGCCGGTTGCTCGTCTTCATCCGCGGCGGTTGGTTTTTCTTGGGTGGCGCGTGACGGCTTTTCTTCGTCGTCGTCATCGGAAGGGGGCGCCGCCTTCGTCGCCGATTCCGGCGCGGGCGGCGCGGCGGCAGCCATCGCCGACTTCTTGTGCGCCGATTCGCCGGTGGCGGGCAGCGCGGCCGAAAGGGGGCGGTTGCGCTGGCCGGTGGCGATCAGAATGGTCTGCGTGTCGACGGTCTGGCCGCCGACGATGAAAGAAAACTCGTGTCTCCCCGGATCGACAGGCAGAGCGTGGCCGTCCAGCTTGTCCGTCAGCAGCTGTCCGTCCATCACGACCTGGACATCGCGCAGCGGATCTCCCGCGCCGTCGGTGACCAGGGGAACGACGGAAGGAATGTCGGCGTCCAGCTGCGTGTACCGGCTGGTGCACGCGTGCAGCAGGAAGCTGCCGCAGCTGGCGACGGCGCATTTCATCATCAACTCCTTGGCCTCGCGCAGCCGCCCGGCGTGGGCCCGTCGCTGGGCGTTCTTGTACGTGGCCATGCAGGCACCATGCGTGGCCGCCGCCCGGGGCTTGCCCGCCGCCGGCCACGGAACAAGCAACGCGACGGTGACGACGACAATTGAAAAGATGCGCACAGCAAAAGAGTGACGAGGTCGTTTGACGTCTGGTTCCCGACAATGAATGGCCGAACAAAACGGCCGCAGGGACGGCAATGAAACAGAATGACGTCCGCTCACAGTCGACCTCCTCAACAATCAGAGGGTGACGATCGTTAGACGCGCGCCGGGCGTTCTGTGAGAAACGAAGAGGGGGAACTTTCGCTTCTCGAAGTTAGGGCCGCGCTGCCAAAGAAACCAACTAAGCAGCAAATCGTCGACGGTTCGGGGGACTACTCCGCCACCAACAAGCCTCCACCAATCGAACTGACCAGTGGCACCAAATCTATATCAACAGGCTCCAGAAGACGACAACGGAGTGCAAATGATCCTTTGTAGGTCAAAATTCCACTGCAATTCTGCCAGTGTAGAATTTGTTAAGACATCAAACCGCGTAACAAGCTTGTGAATAGCAAATCGATTTTTGGTCAGCCCGGCCCTCGATTGATCGAGTCGTGAGCGCTGCTCGATGACTATGGCTGGACCGCGTGTCGCTCGAAGATTGAAGCCAGTCGGCCCGGTCCATGACACAGCAAGCATTCTTCCTGCTGGGGCTTCGCGAAGGCGACGGCGCGCGGTTCGTAAAACGAACCACCATTGGTCTGCATGTGATCGACCGCGATGACGCTGTCGTGGCAGGCCGAGCAGGCCGCCACCATCGGGGACAGCACCAACGTGCTGGGATCGGCGTTCACAGTTGCACCGGTCAGCGCGTTGTAACTGAACCCAACACCATACGGTTGCGCTTCAGCCACGTACGGCGCGTGCACGCTGCCGGCGGGATAGGTCCCTTGTCCGGCGGTGCTGGCCAGCATGTTGGGATAGGCGGCCAGCGTGGCGGGGGCACTGAAGTCATACGTCCCCGGCAGATGGCACATCTCGCACTTGTTCAGCACGCCCGGATAAGTGGTCTTCCAGAAGCCCTCCGCGGGCGATTCTTCGTGCCAGGTGAATTGCGTGCTCCGTTTTTCTGCGCCGTGAATGGCGTGGATGAAATCTTTTCCGTTGGCAGACCAGCCACTGCTGGTCTGATTCGGGCGGTGACAGAACGCGCAGGTGGGGGCGTCGTTGCGCTGTCCGGCGTGAAAATCCGGGCCGACACCCAGGGCGACATGGCAGGCGCCGCAGCGGGCGTTGTCGACGATGGCGCGCCGGGCGGTGTAGCCGGTCGCCACCATCGACACGTCTGGCGGAGGCACGATGAGACCGCCTTTGCCTCCGTATCCCGGCGTCACGCCGTCCGCTTTCTTGTTGGCGGCATAAGGATAGGCGGGCAGGTCGATCTGGGTGAACGGTTGCGTGTGGTTGATGAAGTCGAGATCGGGGTTCGGCGGATTTTGCCGCGACCCAAGGCCGTAGGTGTATCCGATGCCGCCGGTGAACATGGTGGCATTGGCCGGAATGATCGCGCAGGTCAGTTGCAGCGTGTAGAACCCGGTCGCGTCGGGACCGGTCAACGTGCCGCCCCCCGTGCGCGTGGTGGAGGCCGCCGCGTTCGAGCAGGTGCCGGTTCCGTTCCACACGTTGCGTATGTACGCGCTGACAGAAGCATTGAAGTCGGCGGGCGCCGCCTTTCCATCTTGTGGCACGGCGAACACAAAGTACGCGCTGGGTGAGCCGACAAAACCGGGGATCATCTCGCTGGCGGATGCGGGATCCGGGAGGACCACGTCGGCGCCGTCGACCTTGAATTTGAAGGTGATCTGCGGTCTCGATACGCTTCCGCTGGCGGCGTCGGTCCAGGTGGAGACGCTCTTGACCTCGTAGGTGATCACCTTGGCGCCGGGCGGTACCGCTTTGGCGGCGGCGACGAAGGCTGCGTTGGTGTTACCGTTGCCGGCGGCGCTTGCGTCGGCGTAGATGTTATGTGGGTTGGGATCGGAGACGGTCAGGTGGTTGGTGGCGACGTCGCGGGCCACACTGCCGGCGGCGTGGCACACGGTGCAGGTTTTGTCGTCAGCCATGGGGCCCCCGCTGTGCATTTTTCGGGCGGTGGGGACGGTGGCGGCAAAGCTGCGATCGTCGTGACAGCCGCCGCAGGCGCGCCGGCTGATCTGGGTCTTCCAGGTGTCGGCCAGGGGCGCCGGGGCGCGGTGGCACTTGGTGCAATTGCGGACGTCTTGCGGGTAGGTCGTCTCGTAAGGTTGAGGAATGCCGGCGTACTTGCCGCCGGTCAATGACAGCTTGTTGCCCATGTGAATCTTGTGGATGAAGACCGGCAGGTTGATCACGGCCTCGCCGTTGATGACGGCGGCGTTGTCAGTCCAGGTTCCGTCGGCGGCGATGGTCGGCTCGGCGATGACAGCGCCCGCGCTGCTGAACCGGCGCTGATCGTTGTGGCAACCGACGCAGGTCCGGATGTCATAACGAACGCCGCCGTGAAATTCGCCGCTGCCCAGTTCGCCGGTGCCGCCGGCGATGGCGCGGAAGGTGGTGTGGCATTCCAGGCAGGCCTTGCCGTCGACCTTGTCGTTCTGGCCGGTCACATCGGCGCCGGTGGCGGGAATGAAATCCTTGACCAGGTTGATGGGCGTGAACGGGTTGCCGGCCCCATAGAGCAGAACGATCAAACGGTGGACCTTGTCAGCCTGGTAGGTGGTGCCGGCGGCGTCGGCACCACCGTTGATCACCTTGGCAAACCGGTAGGTATAGATGCCGTCGCCGTTGTCGGTCAGGTTGGCGGCCATGGCCGTCTCGCTGGAGGCCGCGCTATGGTCGTTGGCGGCCAGATAGCTGACCCAGGTGTCGTTGGCGCTGGCGTTGACGTCGGCGGTCAGCTTGAGCAGCGAAAAGCGCCAGCTCACCGCGGTGGCAGACAGGTTCTTCACGCCAAAGCCGTGGCGCTCGCTGACCTTGATGGCGATCAGCGGGCGGCCGTCGGCGGGGATGGTGACGCTGGTGATCGCCGCGGTCATGGCCGCCTGGGCCTGCTCGGCGGGCGTCAGCAGGGAAAAGTCGACGACCGCGTCGGCGACAATGACGCTGCCACCGTCGCCGCCGCCGTCGCTGCCGTCGCTGTTGCAGGTGATGGTGCGCGTTCCGTTGCCGTTGTTCACCAGCGTGCAGCCGCCGTTGGCGACGCCGGTCTTGACCGTGGCCGAGGTACCGTCTGCGCAATGGATGGTGGACGTCCCGTCCTTGTTGTCCGTCAGCGCGCAGGAGGTCCCGTCGCTCCCGTTGCTTCCCTTGGCCCCGGGCGATCCCGCTGGACCGGTACTGCCCGAACAGCCGGCCGCCACCAGCGCCGCCGCCAGCACCGCCAGCGCCGCCTCCATGACACGGGTGATCCCCCTTGCCGCTTGCGGGCGGCCCGTCCCCAGACCCACTGTTTGTGACATCGATGTTCTCCTAGCGAATTTGGTGAACCAAGGTGGCGGACAGCTCGCGTCCAGAGTCGTGACAGACCGAGCAGGATTCGTTGCCCATGCTGCTGGTCATGATTTCAAAGTGGGCCGTCGCGGCGGCCGAATCGTGGCAGCTGCCGCATGAGGTGTTCCATACCTGGGCCGCCACTGTCGCCGCCGTGGGGTGGCTGCGGTCGGCGGGCGATTGCCAGGCGGTGCTGGTTCCGTGGCAGGCGGCGCAGTCCTTGACCCCGCTGGGCATGGCGGGGAACTCCACGTCGGCGTAGGCGTTGAGGCCAAAGTTGTTCGGGTAGGCCGCGGCGCCAAAGCCGACCACGGTGTACGTCGCGGCGTTCGCCAGCTCGCTGCCGCGGTGAATCTTGTGCAGCATCGAACGAAATTCGATGGTGGCCCCGGGCGTGGCGGGGGCGGCGGCGGCCACGTAACGGGGACGATCCTCGCTGCCGGCGCTGCCGTGACAGAGCAGGCAGGTGTCGGCGCCGCGGCGTCCGCCACCATGGCCATAGACCTCGGTGTGGCATTTTTCGCAGGTGGCCCCCGACGAGATGATGGCCACCGGTTTGATCGTGGTCGCCGAGCCGACCAGGAAGTCCACGTTCGCCGGCGGCGACGTGGCGCGATAGCTGTTGGTCTCGCCATTCTGGGTCAGGGTCAACGTGCGGGCGCCCCAGATGCCCACGGTGTACGTGCCGGGGACCAGGGGCAGCCCTTTCCATTTGCCTTCGGCCTGGCCCACGTCGGGTGAATCGTTCAACGGTGGTCCATAGACGGCCGGCATGACGAAATCGGTGGTGTACGAAGCCAGCACGGCGGCGCCGGCGCCGAACTCCGTCACCTCGGTGATGGTCCCGGTGGCCGCCGCGACGATGTAATCGGTGCCGGCCGCCTTTGCCGCCAGGGTGACCTTGCTGATCGAGGCGCCGGTCGCGTGCGCGAGGCGCAGTCCGGGCTGGTACCCAGCGGCGCCCGCCGCGGCGAACCACAGGCGGTCGCCGTCGACCCATTGCACGCGCAGGTACTCCTGGGCGCCGGCAATGCCATCCTCGACGACGACATAATCGTTGCGCAGGAATCCGGTTGGCGACGCAACGCTCACGAAGTTCTGCAGCGCGGGCGCGGCGCCGGCCAGGATCGTGGTGACGCCGGTGGCGGTGCGGACGAAGATGGTCGGGGCGGCGCCGGTCATGTTCCAGATGGGCGTGCGCGCGGCGGTGAAGACGTCACCGGTGCCGGCCGTGGAGATACCGACCGGCTCCAGGTTCACGACCTCTGGAAGGTTGACGTTGAAGGGCGGCGCGCCGGCCAGCGCCGCCACCGGAATGGTCGAGGTGAGCAGCAAATTTCGGTTGCTGGTGGGGCCGGTGACGATCACGCTCAACGCCGGGATGGCGGCCGCGGCCAGCGCGGTGCCAGCGCTGTCGGTGACGTTGATGGTGACAGCGACCTTCTCGCCCACGTCCAGCTTGTTGTTCCCATTGGCGGCGCCCGCTTCGTGCACATTGGAAAGCGTGACCTTGAGGCCAGTGTTGAACGCTGGATCAAAGAGAGGATGGCGGTGGCCGTCGCGCGGCGATCCACCTACCGCAAAGCCCGAGGCAGGATGGCAGACCAGGCAGCGTGATTCGTCGGCCTGGGCCGGCATGCCGGTGTCGGTGTTGCGTTTGTAGGTCTTGTTCCAGTTGACGTCGTCATGGCACGACCCGCAGGCCTGGCGCGACGGATGGCTGAAGGCGAATTCACCCTGGGCGGGCGCGCTCAGCGGGCCCGCGCCGTCGGGATCGCCGTGGCATTTTTCACAGGCGATGACGCCCATGCGCGTCTGGTCGTCGGTCAATTGCTGGGCCGGCGTCAGCGCCGAGTAACCTTTGTTGCGGGCGGTGGGCAGGGACAGACTGGGCCACACCGGAAACTGCACGTCGGAAAAATTGGTGGGCGCGGTCCCGCCGCCCACGGTATAGGGGACCGGCGTGGCGGCGTAGTTGCGGGTGCCGTCGTCGTTGACGCCGATGCCCAGCACCGACGGAAGGTGGGCGCCGTTGTGAAGCTTGTGGATCATGGTGCCGAATTCGATGGTCACCGGCGTGGCGTCACCGGTGTCGGTGCTGTTGCGATCCTCGGCGCCGGCGGTGTGGCAGGTGACGCACAAGCTGGTGTCGCGATAGGTGCCGCCGTGCGCCTGCAACGTGACGTGGCACTGGTTGCAGTTGCCAAGGCTGACCACCTCGCGCGGCTCCAGCGCCGTCGCCCCGCCCAGCAGAAAATCCCGCGTCCGCGAGCCGACGTCGCGATAGCTGGTGGTGTCGACGCTGTACCGGCGATAAAGGCGCAGGGCCACAGTGTATGACCCGTGCTGCAGCGGCTGTCCGGTCAGCTCGCCGTCGGCGAACTTGGTGGTGTCGTAAAGGGGCGGTCCGTAGACGCCGGGCAATGGCTTGGCGAAGAGGTAGGTGTACGACCCGTCGGCGTTCTTGCTCGCGCGCGTTTTCACGTCGCCGAGGCTCAGTTGATCGCGGCCGCTGGGCAGCACGCGCTGGTAGTGCGAGGTGGGGCCGGCGATCCAGATGACGGCGTCGTCGACCGAGGCGAGCGGCAGGTCGGCACCGGCGGTGGTGCGCACCGTGAACGTCACCGAGACCGTATCGCCGATTTGAAAGTTGCCCTTGTCGCCGCTGCCGCCGCTCAACGAGGAGATGGCCACCACCAGCCCGGGGAGGTTGTCGCCTGCGGCCAGCAACGTGGCGGGTGGCGGCGTCTCGGGGGACACCGTGACGAACGTGCCGTCGCTGCAGGTGATCGCCTTGACCCCGCCGTCGACGCTGGCGATGGAGCAGGAGGTCCCCGGCTGCCCGTCGGTGACCTTGACTGATGTCCCGTCCTTGCAGGTGATGGTCTTGGCCCCGCCGTCGGCGGCCGCCGTCACTGTGCAGGCGGCGTTGCTGTCGCTTCCCACCGCCACCGACGTTCCATCGCCGCAGGTGATCACCCGCGCGCCGCCGTCCAGCGTGGCCACCGTGCACTCCGATCCGGCCGGTCCAGCGGCGCCGCGCGGACCGCTGCATCCGACGGCCAGGCCGGCCAGCACAAATGACAGGGAAAGACCGACGACGAGCTGTCTCGCGGAACGCATGGGCGCCTCCTCGGATGAAACGGGAACGTGAAACGGAAAAATATTTTTTCGACTTACAGGTGACATGTCAGACACATGGTGTTGCGGTTGATCTCGTCGCGCGGGTGGCGGTTGGTCCAGCCCATGGGGTGTGGATTGCCGCCCACGCCGCCCACTTTGTGACAGTCGACGCAGTTCGATTTGGCCCCCTGGTCGTGGCACGACGCGCACGACGCGATGTCGCGGCGGGCGAGCGGCCCGTGCGAGTTGGGTGAACCGGGGAAAGAAAAGTCGGGCGGGTGCGGGCTGCGCGGGTTCGTGGCCCGCGGGGTCAGGTTCTGCGCCGTGTGGCAGCTTTCGCAGAAGGACTCACCGTGGCAGCGCCGGCACAGGCCCTCGTCGGCGCGCGCCTCGATGGCGTGGCGGCTGACGTAGTCGGCGCGGTGGATGAAATCGGCGGTGACCCGCTCGGGGAACTTGACCTCGACGGGGACGGCCACGGTGCGGGCGTGGCAGTCGGCGCAGAACGTCTGGTCGTGGCAGGAGGCGCAGCCTTCGCCGGCCGACCGCGCCGCGGGGCCGTGTTGCTTGACGAAGTTGCCCTGGTGCGAAAAGACGGTGATGGGGCGCAGCTGGAACTTTCGCAGATCGACGTGGCAGGGCGTGCACTGGCCGGCGGTCAGCTCGACCGCGTGCTCGTGACAGCTGGTGCAGGTGCTCATGGGGGGGACGGTCGATCCGGTGGGCACCAGTTCGGGTAGTTTCTGGTGACAGCGCGAACAGTCCTCTTTCACCAGTTCGATGTGATCGGCGTGCGACAGGCGCAGGGTCCGTTCGACTGTGGGATAAGTGGCGGGGTGGCCGGGATCGCGGTGGCAAAACGCGCAGTCACCCTGAGCCTTCTTTTCCTTGTGACACTCAAGGCACTTTGCTTCGGGCGGCAAGAACCGCTTGTCCATGGTCTTGGCGTCGTAGATCTCCTCGTGGCAGGCCAGGCAATCGACCTTGGCCTTGGCGTGGGCGCTGTGCGAAAAGCGAATGTCGTCGGGTGAGGGGGCGTGCTGGCTGTCGACGGCGGCCACGCGCGCGCAGGCGGACGGCACCAGCCCGACGGCGGCAATCAGCGCCAGCGGCGCCAGTCGCGTCAGTCGCGTCAGTCGCGTCAGTCGCGTCAGCGTGGTCATGGGGCCGGGCGCCGCCGTCTTCATGGCTTCCCCTGGCCGCTGACCTGCCGCGATTGTGTGCTCAGCTGGTAAACCAGCTTGGCCATCCCTTCAAAGCGGCGTTCCACGAACGGCGTGACGCTGCCGATGCCGGTCACCACCGCGCGCCAGCCCGGACGAAAGTCGTAGGCCAGCGTGGCGGCGCCCACGAACGACTGCCGGTATCCGTTGACGTCGCCGTCAAAGAAGAAGGCGCTGGCGTCGAGAGTGGTCACCACCCGCGGCGCCGCGCGAAGCAGGGTAAAGGCGCGGGCCATGGTGTACCCAGAGTGGGGGAGGGCCAGGCGCCGCGATTCCAGGCCGGCGGTGTCGCGCGCCTCGCCGCCGAACGTGCCCGTGACCTTGGCGGTGGCGTCGTGCCCGGTGCCGTCGGCGTCGACGATGACGTGGTACTGGCCCTGAACGTTCAGGCGGGGGATCGGTTTCAGGTAGAAGAAGCCGCCCGCTTCGTCGCGGGTCTCTTGCGAGAACACCGAGAAGATCGAGTTGCGCGGCAAGAACAGATCGGGCGCCGTGCGGCGGTAATCGCCGCTGACCTCCACGCGACGGCCGAATTGCCAGGTGGCGGTGATGTTTCCTTCGCCCAGGCGCCTGTCCGGCAGGCTGTAGAGAGCGAAGCCGCTCACCGCCAGCGGCACCGTGCGCACCGGCACCAGACGCGCGTCGAGGGCCACATCGCGGCGGGCGATCTCGCCGTTGTCCAACACCTGCAAGAACGACACGCCCGCCTCGCTGTCGAAGGCCGGCTTGACGAAGGCACGGCCCGCCACCAGGGCGTCGCCGCGATCGACGGCAAAGCGCGGTGTCACCGGCACACCGGCCTGCGCCGAGACGCCGGCCCATCGCACCGGCATGGCGGTGACGGAGAGACCGTCGAAGGCCCAGTTGCGCCCCGCGCCGGCCATCAGAATCTGGCGACCGACGCGCACGGCGATCCGCCGGCGCAGGAATTTTCCCTCGGCGAAAGCCACGTCCAGATCGCCCAGTCCGTGCTTTCCCTCCAGGGTGTCGCCCAGCACCACCGCCCCCCAGCCCGACATCACGACGTTCAGGTCCTCGACGCCGCGCAGACGAAGGTCGGTGGCGCGCACGGAGACCAGCTCGTACGCCGGCACCGCGGTGTGAATGACCCCGTCGCGCGGATCCTGGCGCCCGACCAGCAACGTCGTCGACGTGGCGTCGACGGTCTCGGCGCGCGCGAGGGGGGCGCCGGCCAGCGCCGTCGCCAGCAGCGCAAGGCACAGATCGCGTGGACGAAGCTGGGCTTTGCCCAGCGGAGTCCGTCGCGGGGGGGAACGGGGACCCTCCCAGGGTCCCCGATTGGATGACCTCCTTCGCGCCTTACTTCCCAACATCGACGACTCCGTTGATGTGGGCGCTGGTCTCGGCGCCTGGCGGTCCCGACACGATCACCTGGCCCGCCGAATCGACGGTGCGCGTGTGGCAGGTGCCGCAGTCGAGGCGGGTCATGGTCGGCAGGTGGGGCGCCAAGGTCGGGGGCAGGCCGTGACAGGACGACCCGCAGGTCAGGCTCCCGGCGGCGGCCGTCCAGACCGGCGCGCGCGCGACGTTGGCTGCGGCGTCGCCGCCCAGCTTGATGCCGCCGCCGTGACAATAAACGTTGCTGCAGGTGGCGGTCTGTCGATCCCAGCTGGGAGCGGCGCCGTCCGACGAGGCAAGCACGCCGACGGTCGGATCGGCCGGGAAGACCTCGGCTCCTTGGTTGACGACGGCGCCGGCGGCGTGGCCGGTGAAGTGGCCGGGGCTGGACACCTCGGCGGGGACGCGGTGGCATTCGTTGCAAGCGATCGGCCCGCGCAAGTGCGCGGTGGCTCTGACGTGCGCCTGGTGCGCGCCCACGCCCAGGACCGACGTCGCCGTCTCGCCGCCCGGCGTCGGGGGTGGCGCGGCGTTGAATGCATTGCCGTGGCAACCGGAGCATCCCGCGGCGGGATCGCCAAAGTCGACCTTGCCGTTGATGTGCTTGTCGTTGGAGATGATCTTGCGATTCTTGTCGACGACGCTGGGATGGCAGCTGACGCACGACATGGTGCCGCTGTGGTTGGGGGGCAGGCCGTGGCAGCTGCCGCAATCGCCCTGACCGGTGCCCGGGGCGTTCCACCTGGGCTGCGTGTTACTGGCAGCGCTGTCGACCAGCGTGGCGCCGTGACAATAGATGTTGCTGCAGGTCTGCGTGGCCGGGTCGAAAGACGGCGCCCCCGCCCGGGTGTTCGCCGCTCCCGCCAGCGTCAGGGCGGCGGTGGCGCCCAGCTTGACCTCGGCGGGCGCCGGATCCAGCGAGCCGTCAGCCAGGAAGATGTGGCCGACGTCGGTGTAGACGGTGGGGACCACGTGGCACTCGGCGCAGGCGAACGTCTTTCCTGATGTCTTGTCCGATGTCTGGCCCGGATTGCCACCGCCCAGGTGCGCGGCGTGCGTCCCGCGCTGGGCCAGCGACCCGTGACAGGTTGCGCAAGCGGTGGGGCCTTCTTTGTGACAGCTCAGGCACGCGACGCGCGAAGTGCCGCCGCTGAAATCGTCGCCGTGACAGTTCTGACAGACATGGAAGTCGTATTTCTCATCTCGCAACACCTTGCCGTGAAAATCAGGCGACGCCGGGTCCAGAATTCCGCCGCCATGGATCGACGACTGAACGTAAGACAGGTTGCAGTCGACCACCCAGGTCCGCACAGTGGTCGAGACGTCGCTGACCGCCTGATGGACGCCGTCGGCGCTGGCCGGATCCAGCGTGCTCAACAAGCGCGAGCTGGCATCGCCGGCGGTCGCGTTCGCCACGGTGTCGCTGCCGCCACCCATGACGCCGGCGTATGACCCGGTGTCATAGCCCGCGGCGGCGGTCGGGCCGCTGTGGCAACTGCTGCAGCGGTCGCGAAACAGCGGGGCAATGTCCTCCTTCCAGTTCACGCAGCGGGGCGCGCCGACCACGTCGGGCCGAGCCTTGGCGCAGGAAGCCGCCGCGGCCAGCGCCGCGATCAGCAGCGCCGTTGCCGCCGTGGGATGCGTGAATGAGGACATGAGCCTTTGTTTCGCCGTCGCCGCCGCCGCCGTCGCCGGTTACTTCTTGAAGGCCTTCACGTAGGCCACCAAGGCGTCGATGTCCTCTGGCTTGATCTTGTCCTTGTAAGGCTCCATCTCCTGGGTCACGCCATTCTTGGTCTGCTTGATGCCGTTGGTGATGGCGTCCTTCATCTTGGCGTCGGTGAGATCCTTCCAGAACGGGGCCGCGGTCATGTCGCGCACGCCCATCTTCTTGCCCTGGTCGGTGGCGCCGGTGCCGTCCTCGGCGTGACAGGAGGAACACTTGGCCTTCCAGGTCCGCACGATCTTCTTGTCGACCTCCGCCGCCGCCGGGCCGGCCCACAGCGTGACGAAAAGAACGGTGGCGATGGCACCCAGAGTGGTGACGTACGATGTGCGGCTCATGGTCGTGTCTCCTTTATTGGTTTGTTGATCTCTTCACAGTCGCAAAAATGGTTTGAGCTCGTCCGGCAGATCATTCAGCAGCTCGTCTTTGGCCACCACCTCATGGCAAAGTTCGCACTTTGACGACAGCTCCTGGCCCTCGGCGGTCTTGTGGTCGCCGGCGTGGCAGCGGAAGCATTGCCCCTTGAACTTGCCGGGATCGGGGCCGCCGTGGCCGATCTGGCTGCGGTAGTTGTTCCAGGTCAGGTTCATGTCCGGGTAAACGTTGCGGTGGTACAGCGCCGTCAAGGCGTTCGCCGCCTGGTCCAGCTTTTCACCAGATGGTTTCTGGGCGGCGTGGTCGCGCCCGTAGGCCGCTTCCAGCGCCTGTCGAAAATGGGCCTGGGCCTGATCGCGCGGCGGCGCGCTTGCGTTCAGGACGCCCACGCTGGTCTGGTAGAGCCAGGGGACCTTGCCATCGAGCTGTCCGTCGGACAGCGCGCGGGTCACCGCCGCCGTCGGGG
>JAXDMH010000238.1:0-2946 GCA_034666225.1 Myxococcales bacterium | reverse complement strand
GACCTTGTCGACGATCTTGGTCTGCGTCTGCTCCAGCCCCGCCAGGCGCGTTTCCAGGCGCGCCCGATCGTCGTTGGCCTGGCGCTCGCGCTGTTCATGGGCGTGGGAGATCTCTTCGATGCGTCCTTGCAGGACCGCGATGTCGGCCTCGGCCTTGGCCGCCTTGGCCCCCACGTCCGCCGAATTGCGGGTCAAAAGCGCGGTGGCCTGATCGAGGACCTTGCGCAGACGCGCCACCTGCTCTTTGTAGTCGGCGTCGCGCTTGTCGATTTCGTCCAGGCGGGCCCGCAGGTCGGCCAGCTCGGCCTTGATCTTGTCACCTTCGCCGCTGGTCACGCAGGCGGCGGGCAGGACCGCGGCGCCGACCAGGCCGGCCAGCGCCAGCAGACGGGGCAGGGCGCCGGCCCGGCACCGCAACACCAGCCGCCGGTCACCGCCAGGTGAAGTCGACACGGCGATCCTGCGCCCAGCTCGGTTCATCGGTCCCCTTGGCGTCCAGCGACCCGCGCGGCAGCGTGATCATCTTGGTCCCGTCGACGCCCAGGCGGCCCAGGTGATCGCGCACCGACTGGGCGCGCCGTTCGGAGAGAGCCAGGTTGTATTCCTGTGTTCCGCGCGGATCGGCATGGCCGATCAGCGTGGCGGCCCGGCCCACCTTCTTCAGGCAATCGGCGTCGGTGGCCAGGCGCGCGGTGGCGTCGGTGGTCAGCGCCGATTCATTGAAGTCGAAATAGACCGGATCCAGCGCGCACTGGGAGGGCGGCGGCGCGGGCGGGCGCTCCGACACGCAGAAGCCTTCGACGCAATCCTCGTTCTGGGCGCAGTCATTCTCGGTCTTGCACGGTTTCTTGGCCGTGCACGAACCGGCCACGCATTTGCTGCCGGCGGGACATTCGCTGTTGGCGGTGCAGGCGCGACAGCGGTTGCCGATGCACTCCTGTTTGGCCGGGCATTCCAATTTGTCGCGGCAGAAGCCGGGGATGCGTTCACATTTGCCGGCGGCGCACTGGGTGCCGGTCGGGCAGTCCGGCGTCTGGCGGCATTGCTGGCATTTGCGTTCGACGCAGAATTCCTTTTCGTGACAATCCTTGTCGTTCTCACACGACGGATAGTCGGCCTTACAAGCGGGAACAACGACAGCGACGACGGACAGGACCAGCGCCGCCAGCAGCGGGCTCGTCGCGTTCAGGACAGAACTGCGCATGTTTTCATCCCCCACAAGGGCCGAACCGTACGTTCGGCAGCGTCGAATGTCAACGAATCGGCCCCCCCGCGGCCGCTCAGGCGACGACGGTGCCGAGAAGCGTGGCCGGGGTGGCGCGTTCGATTCGCACGTCGACCAGCGCCCCTGGATAGACGGCGGGCCCCGCCGGCACCACCACGGCGCGCTGGGCGCTGGTGCGGGCCAGAAACTCGTTCGCCGATCGCTTGGAGACGTGCTGAACCAGGACCTGCTCGCGCTTGCCGATCTGGGCGGCCATGATCTCGCCGCTGATTCGCTGCTGCACGGCGATCACCTGGGCCAGACGATCCTGCTTGGTCTGTTCAGACACGGTGTCGGTCATCTTGCGCGCCGCCACCGTGCCGGCCCGCTCCGAATAGGCGAACATGTACGCCGAATCGAAACGCACCTCTTCCTGCGCCTGCACGATGGTGGCGAATTCGTCGTCGGTCTCGTCGCAAAAGCCCACCAGGATGTCGGTGCTGATGGCGATGTCCGGAACCGCCGCGCGCAGGTCGGTCACCAGGCGCCGAAAATCAGCGTAACTGTACCCGCGCCGCATGCGCGCAAGGACGCTGTCCGACGCCGTCTGCATGGGCAGATGGACGTGCCGGGCCAGCTTGGGCGTGTCGGCCAGCGCCGCGATCACCGCCGGCGAAAAATCGAGCGGGTAGGGCGACATGAAGGTGATGCGTTCGATGCCGTCGACGGTGGCCACCGCGCGCAGGAGATCGGCGAACCCCACGTCCTCGTACCGGTACGAGTTGACGGTCTGCCCCAGCAGCTGGATCTCCTTGTAGCCGGCCGCCGCCATGGCCCGGGCCTGGCGCAACACCTCGCGCGGGGGCGTGCCGCGCTCGCGCCCGCGCGTGTAGGGGACCACGCAGAAGGTGCAGAACTTGTCGCAGCCGCGCTGGATGGTGATGTGGCCGGTGACGCCGCCGCCGTTCATCGTGCCGGCGCGCGCCGGATCCAGGCCTTCGTAGGTTTCAAAGCGATCCAGCACGGTGTCCTGGACCCGGGCCCCGGCCCGTGCCGTGGCCACATGATCGACCAGCCGGCGATATCCGTCGGGGCCGATCACCAGATCGACGTAGGGGGCGCGCTGGTGAATGCTCTCTTTCAGGTGCTCGGCCATGCAGCCGGTCACGCCCAGCACCACGCCCGGCCGCCGTTTGTGTTCGGCCAGCATGCTGGCCCGGGCGAAGACGCGGTCTTCGGCCTTCTCGCGCACGGCGCAGGTGTTCAGCAGGATGAGATCAGCCGCGGCGGCGTCGTCGGTGCGCGCATAGCCGGCGCCCTGGAGCAGCCCCAGCACCATCTCGGTATCGGCCACATTCATCTGGCAGCCGTAGGTTTCGACATAGGCCAGGCGGGGCGCGGTCGTCGCCGCGGTGTCGTCGCGAGAGGGCGGCGCGCTCGGTCGCCGCAACTGCACCAGATCGGCCATGGATCGCGCATATATAGCGCGAAACGAGGGGCGCGGGTTGCCAGCCGAGGGGGCAACGGTGATCATCGCCCCCATGTTGATGACCAGCAGCAGAGGCAAACGGGGATTCGCCGCGCCGGCGGCGCTGGCGGCCGGCCTGATTCTGGCGGCATCGGCCGGCACCAAGGCGCAGGCCACCCCCTTCATTTACCGCGGCATCGTCCTGCCTTACGGCGACGCCGCGGTCGACATGGGCCTGGGCATCGGCCGGGCGCCGGTGTCGCCGGGCAGCGAT
>JAXDMH010000237.1:0-2861 GCA_034666225.1 Myxococcales bacterium | reverse complement strand
GGCGCCCAGCCCGGCCGCGATCATCACCGCCACCAACCCGCCGGGCGGCAGCGTCCCGGCGTCGCGCCAGGCCGGCGCGCCCGCGATCCAGATGAAAAGGATCCAGCCGGCGGCCATGGCCAGTGGCAGCCACGATACCAGTGCGTCACGCGGATCCGGCCACAGGGTCGCTGCGCGCGCCGGTCGGATCCAGTCGGGCGCCGACCTCAGAGCGCCGCCAGCGATGGCCACCGTCACCGCCGGGCGCACGCGATCGAAATCGTCGCTGTCGACCAGCAAGCGCACGGTGCGCCCGTCCGTCGACACGAACCAGCCGGCGGCGTCGGCGCGGCGGCCGACCTCCTGGCGAATGGCGTCGCTCTCCGCGTCGCTGTCGATCTCGCCGGACTCCGAATCGAACAGCGGCCGGGTCGAGACATCGCCGCCGGCGTCGACCGCCACGCTGAGCAGCGACGACGGTCCCAGCACGCGCCGAACGCCGTCGATGCGCGCCAGGTTGCGTTCCAGGGCGGCCAGGGCGCGCCGGTTGGCCTGGGTGAAGGCATTGTCGACCTCCAGCGTGATCTCCCAGGTGGACAGCAGATCAAACCGTTTGGCCGCCTCCCGTCCCCGCACCACGGCCGGCGCGTCCCGCGGCGTCCAGGCAAACGGATCCGGCGCGGCCACCGCGACGCCGTCGCCGACCAATACCAACGAGAAAAGCGCGACCAAGACGATCGAAACCTTCCCCACGTTGATCAAGGTAGCGCGAAAGGGGCCTGCTGGCCCCTCTGGCGGGCGGGCCCCAGCGCCTCGCGCAAGGTGACAGGTCCCGCCCGCTTCCCCGCTCCGGCGGCTCTGTGGGCGTTGTTACGACCGATCACTTAACACCACGGTCGCGAACTGCATCCGTCTCTTGACGAACTCTCGCCGCCAACCCTACGGTGATTCCCATGCATTTTGGGTGGTGTGTGGTGCTGGCGACAATCATGGGCGCCGCGGCGGGGGCGGGATGCTCTTCCGGAGCGAAGGCATCGGCGGATGCCGCTCTGGACAGCAACGGAACCCTTCCGGACGGCTCGGTGCTCGCCGACGGCGATGCCCTCGGGAGCGACGCACCGACGCAGGCGTCGCCGTTCGCCACCTTTTCGCCGTCGAACGTCGATCCGAAGGCGATCGCGTGGACGGGACTCGGCGACGTCGATCTCACCGGCGAGTGTCGGGTGTTCGTCGTGCTGGGGCGAATCGAATGCGGATCGTCAACGTTCGATGGCAAGATCTCCTACAGCCGGCAGGTTCAGGCGGGCGCCGGCGCGGTGGGGGTCTTCGCCATGAAGTCGCTGCGCATCGCACCAGGAGCGTCCTTGACGGTGGTCGGCAATCTTCCCCTGGTGCTGGTGGCCATCGAGAAGATCGAGATCCTGGGGACCATCGTCGCCAGCGCGCACAAATATGCGTCCATCGCCGGCGGGTTCTCCGGGTACGATCGCAATCCGTCGGGGGCAGGCCCTGGTGGCGGCGAGCCGGGCGCCGCCGGTAATTACGCAGGCGGAGGCGGAAGCTTTTGCGGTATCGGTGGCGCCGGCGCTGCCAGCATCGACGCCATGCCGGCGTTTGCTGGGGCGAAGGCAGGCGCCAAGTACGGCAATGCCCAGCTGACGCCTCTCATCGGTGGATCGTCGGGGGGCGGCAGCGCCCGGGCCTCATCGGGCGGCGGTGGCGGCGGCGCGGTGCAGCTGGTCGCTGGTCAGGAGATCGCAATTGGCGGCACCGGGGTGATCAATGTGTCGGGCGGCGGCGCGCGAGCGGGGGCCGGGGGCGGCGGCAGCGGTGGCGCTGTGCTGCTGGAGGCCCCCAAGGTCAGTGTGGCGGGTTGGCTGGCGGCGAACGGCGGCGGCGGCGGCGTGTTCGCAGGCGGCAGCGGCACACAGGATGGAATGCCGTCCAGCACGCCGGCGGCTGGAGACAACGCGGCGACCGGCGGCAGCGGTTCGGCGGCGATGGTCCTTGACGGCGCGGCTGGCCTCTCCATCTCGGGAAACACCACCTCCGGAGGGGGCGGTGGCGCCGGCCGGTTCCGCATCAACACAGCCGACGGCACCGCGATGCTTGCTGACAAACTTTCGCCCAGCGTCGGCACCGCTTGTGTCTCGCTTGGAATGTTGCGGCCACCTTCTGACGGACCAGCCGCGACGCCGAACGCGACGGCGATCGGGTTCAAACCGTCGAACGTCGATCTGACCGCCCTGGCGGCGATGACGGTCGAGGACATGGTCATGACCGAACACTGCATGGTCGACACCGAGTCGGGAACGATCGAATGCGGCAACAGTCAGCCGCTGACCACAAAGTTTGCCTTCTCGCAGGTGACCCAGGCGGGCGCCGGAAAGGTCGGCGTCATCTACGTGCGTTCTTTGCGCATCGAACCGGGCGCAGAGCTGGAGATCAAGGGCGGCCTGCCGCTGGTCGTCGCGGCGCCGGGCGCGATCGCCGTGCACGGCGCGATTAGCGGACGGGCCATCGGCCAGTACACGATCGCCGGTGGGTTCGCTGCCACCGACAGGAACGGCGCCGGGCCGGGAGCGGGCACCGCCGGCACCAGCCAGTATCACGGAGGTGGCGGGGGCGCCTACTGCGGGCCCGGTGGCGCGGGCGCATCAGCCAACGCTGAACCGACTGCCGCCGGGGGATCGCCCGCCGGATCGCCGACACTGGTGCCGCTGGTGGGTGGATCATCGGGCGGCGGTGCCAGCGATCCGGGTGGTGCGGGCGGCGGTGCCATTCAGTTGATCTCGGGAACTTCGATCGAGATCGGTCTTGGCGGCCTGATCGACGTCGCGGGCGGCGGTCGCGCAGGAGGCAGCGGTGGGGGAAGTGGCGGT
>JAXDMH010000236.1:0-4423 GCA_034666225.1 Myxococcales bacterium | reverse complement strand
AGGTCCTGGCGGAACTTGGTGACGTCCAGGCCGCTCTCCTTGGCGTACTTCTCGATCTCGGCCGGCGACAGGCTGTCCTGGTTCACCCACAGCTTGTCTTCAAACTGCCAGAACTTCCCCTGCTTCTGGGCGGCCACCGCCGCCTCGGCGGCCAGGCGGGCGTTGGTGTGCTGGGGCAGTGGGTAGTGCTTGAAGTACAGCTTCACCTCGCCGTGGAACTCGTCAAGGATCTGGCGCAGCACCGGCTGGAACCGCTTGCAGTGGGGACATTCGTAGTCGGCGAACTCGACCAGCGTGACCTTGGCGGTCGGGCTGCCCTTCATCGGGGCCTCGGCGACGTCGATGAACTTGGCGGTGGCCGTCCGATAGCGCTTGGTCAGCGCCTCGCCGATCTCGGAGTCGGTTAAACCCTGGTCGACCATCTTGGCCACATAGCGGACGGCGTTCAGCGACCGCCGGCACGAGGGATCCTTCTTGGCCGACTGGATCAGGCTCTGGGCCTGGCCGCAGATGGACGGTTCGCTGTTGACGATGCGGAAGAAGACCTTCTTCTGAAAGTCGTCGAACTTGGAGATGTCCACCCCCGGCGGCGGCACGGTGTCCTGGCCGGCGGCGGCCCCCGCGGGCGGCGATTCGGCTGCCACGGCCGGGGCTTCGATGGCCTCCGGAGCGCGCTTGGAACAGGCCATCATCGTCACCTGCAGGGCCAGCTGCAGGACCACGACCGAAAGCGTGACCTTTACCCGAGAAACCGACGAGCTTGCCCTGCGCATGCGCGAGTGTATGTATAGAAACCAACCGGGCCCGAGTCAACGACGGCCGCCTCCCTTCTCCCCCACCGTCCACATTGACGTGGCCAGCGCCACCATCTATAAATCGCGGGGCGCGAAGGCGCCTGCAAACCCATGACATCAGACTACGTTCCCGCAGCGCTGGCGATCTTGATCGGGGTCGGGTTCGCGTTGCTTTTGACGGCGGCCGCCAAGTACCTGGGGCACGGCCGCCCCAGCAAGGCCAAGGACTATCCGTACGAGTGCGGCTCCGAGGTGCTGGGCAGCCCGCGCACGCGGTTCGAGGTCAAGTTCTACCAGGTGGCCATCCTGTTCTTGGTGTTCGACATTGAAACCGCGTTCCTGTACCCGTGGGCGCTGAAATTCCGCGAGCTGTCCTGCACCGGACCGCTGGAAGCCGGCCTGTGCGGGTCGGGCATCTCGTTCTTTGGCCTGTCCGAAATCCTGGTGTTCATGGCCGTGCTGATCGTCGGACTCACCTACGTGTGGCGCAAGCGCGCGATCGGTTGGGAGTAGCAATCCATGGGTTTCGAATTTCACTACGCGTCCAAGCTGGAGGCGGCGGTCAACTGGGCCCGCAAGTTCTCGCTGTTCAGCTATCCGTTCGTCACCGCCTGTTGCGGCATGGAGTACATGTCGACGGCCGCGCCCAAGTACGACATCGCCCGCTTTGGCGCCGAGTTCCCCCGTTTCTCACCGCGCCAGGCTGATCTGCTGATCATCGTCGGCACCATCACCGAGCGGCAGGGACCGGCCCTGCGCCGCATCTACGAGCAGATGTGCGAACCAAAGTGGGTGATCGCCTTCGGTGTCTGCGCGTCGACGGGCGGCTTTTATCAGAATTACTCGACCATGCCGGGCGCCGATCAGGTCGTCCCGGTCGACGTCTATATCCCCGGCTGTCCGCCCCGCCCCGAACAGGTGCTGGACGCGCTGATCATGCTGCAGGAACGCATCCAGCGCGGCGAGGGACACAGCCAGATCATGCTGCGCGCCGACCAGGGCTACGACGTGCCGACGGCTGCCATTCGCCCCACCACCCGCCAGGCCCACACGGCTCAGGCAGAAAAAGCGAAGGAAAAGTAGTCGATGGCCCAGGTGGTTCTGGATCGACTGGCGGCGCAGTTTCGCAACGGCGAGATCATCAGCGTTGGATCACAGCACGGCAACGAATGGGCGCGCATCCGCCCCGACGCCTGGACCGCGGTCTGCACCTTCCTGCGCGAAGATCCCAACACCGTGATGGAGATGCTGACCGACCTGACCTGCGTCGATCGCTTCGGCGACGAACCGCGTTTCGACGTGGTGGTGCATCTTTATTCGGTCAGCAAGAAGCACCGCGTTCGCCTTTACGGTGGCGTGCCCGAGGAGAGCCCGGTCATAGATTCGCTGGTGCCGATCTGGCCGGGCGCCAACTGGCCCGAGCGCGAGGCCTATGACCTTTACGGCGTGCGCTTCAAAGGTCACCCGGATCTGCGCCGCCTGCTGATGTACCCCGAGTTCGTGGGGCACCCGCTGCGCAAGGACTACCCGAAAGAAAAGCGTCAGCCGCTGGTCCGACGCCAATCAGACAGCGTCGATTGAGAGCGTGAGTCAAACATGGACACCGTAGCTTCAAGCCGCCGCATCGTGATGGGCATCCAGGACTCGGCCGACCTGGAAACGCCGGATCTGCCGACGGAGCCGATGCCGCTGAACATGGGACCGTCGCACCCGGCCATGCACGGCACCGTGCGCATGGTGATGGATGTCGAAGGCGAGAAGATCACCAACGCCGACGTTCAGATCGGGTATCTGCATCGCTGCTTTGAAAAAGAAGCAGAGTACGCCACCTGGACGCAGATCTTTCCGTACACCGATCGCCTCAATTACGTTTCGCCGATGCTCAACAACGTCGGCTATGCCATCGCCGTCGAGAAGCTGCTGGGCATCGACAAGCAGATCCCGGAGCGGGCGCAGTACATCCGGGTGATCATCGGCGAGATCTCGCGCATGACCGACCACATGACCTGCCTGGGCGCCGGAGCCATGGAGCTGGGCGCCTTCACGGTCTTCCTTTATATGTTGAAGGGCCGCGAGTGGCTGTACGAGATCCTCGAGGAGATCTCGGGGGCGCGGCTGACCCACAGCTATGTGCGCATCGGCGGCCTGGCTGATGATCTGACGCCGGATTTCGCCGAGCGCCTCACCGACATCCTCAAGCGCATTCGCGTCGTGCTCAGCGACGTCAGCAAGCTGCTGGACCGCAACCGCATCTTCCGCGACCGCATGGACGGCATCGCCATCATCACCCAGCAGGAGGCGATGGCCTGGGGCCTGACCGGACCGGTGGGGCGATCGACGGGCCTGGCCTACGACGTCCGCAAGGACCATCCGTACCTGGTCTATGACCGCTTTGATTTCGACGTTCCCGTCGGATCGGTGGGCGACAACTTTGATCGGTACGCGGTGCGCGTCGAGGAGATCAAGCAGTCGATGTCGATCCTGGAGCAGGCGCTGGCCCAGATCCCGGCCGGGCCGTTCATGCTCAACGATCCGCGCGTGGCCCTGCCGCCCAAGGCCGAGACCTATAACTCGATCGAGGCGATGATCGCCCACTTCAAGATCATCATGGACGGCATCCACGTCCCCGCCGGCGAGGTGTACTCCTTCACCGAGGGCGGCAATGGCGAGCTGGGCTTTTACATCGTCTCCGACGGCACCGGGCGTCCCTGGAAGTGCCGCGTGCGTCCGCCCTGCGTGCCGGCGGTGGCCATCATGAACAAGATCCTCCCTGGCCTGTTTCTGGCTGACGTGGTGCCGACCTTCGGCATGATGAACATGATCGGCGGAGAATGTGATCGCTAATGGCTGAGACTCCCGCATCGACGACGACGCCCATGACGTTGCCCCCGACGACGCCCGCCGCCCCGGCGCCCGCCGCTGACAAGGTCACCGTGACCATCGACGGCAAGGTCCATCTGTTTGCCAAAGGGACCAACCTTCTGGAGGCGTGCAACGAAGTGGGCTGCAACGTCCCCTTCTTTTGTTATCACCCGGGGCTGTCGTCGCCGGCGGTTTGCCGCCAGTGCCTGGTCGACGTCAAAGGGCAACCCAAGCCGGTACCGTCCTGTTACACGCCGGTCGCCGACAAGATGGAGGTGACCACGAACTCGCCGAAGGTGCTGGACGTCCGGCGCCAGATGCTGGAGTTCACGCTGCTGAACCACCCCATCGACTGCCCCATCTGCGACAAGGCGGGCGAGTGCACGCTGCAGAAGCACTACTTTGACTGGGACGCCAAGTTGGCCCGCAACGACGGCATCAAGGTCCACAAGGAGAAGGTCGTCGACCTGGGCAAGCACATCGTCCTTGATCAGGAGCGATGCATCCTGTGCACCCGCTGCATCCGCGTCTGCGACGAGGTGGCCCACACCCACGACCTGGAGATGGCCGACCGGGGCGATCACGAAGTCTTGACGACCTCGCCGGGACGCCGCCTGGACAACCCCTATTCGCTGAACACCGTCGACGTCTGCCCGGTGGGCGCGCTGACGTCCAAGGATTTCCGGTTCGCCATGCGGACCTGGGAGCTGTATTCGACGCCGACGATCTGCCCGGGCTGCGCCACCGGCTGCAACGTCGAGGTCCAC
>JAXDMH010000235.1:0-2741 GCA_034666225.1 Myxococcales bacterium | reverse complement strand
GAGCCTTCACCGACAGCGATGCCGAGCTGATGGTCAGCGCCGCCCATCAGGTGGTGCGCGTCGTGCAATCGGAGCGCGTCTTTCAGGCCGTCGAACGGTCGAAGCACGAGCACGAACGGTTCTATCGCGCCTCCGCCCAGCTGAACCAGGCGCTGACCCTGGCCGAGGTCTACGACGCGGCCATCGCCGGCGCGCGCGGCGTGTGCGACTTCGACTTCGCCGCCATCGCCACCTATGACGCCCGCCGCGGGTCGCACACCATCCGGCGCGCCGTCGGGCAGTGGGCCGACAAGCTGGACGGCACCACGCACGCCGATCCGTCGGCGATGGTGTCGATGGTGGCCAAGAACAAACTGGCCCTGCCGGCGGGAGGCGAATGGCGCGAGCGCGACGTCCCGGTGTTCTCGCACCCGATGCGCATCCGCGATCTGGAATCGCTGCTGGTGTTGCCGTTGCTGATCAAAGATCAGGTGATCGGCACCTTCACCGTGGCGGCGCGCCGGGCCGGGGCCTTCCCGTCGGACCGGCGCGAGATGCTGGGCGTGATCGCCAACCAGGTGGCCATCTCCCTGCAGAACGCGCACATGTACCAGGCGCTGGAAGAACAGGCCACCACTGATGGCCTCACCGGTCTGGTCAATCACCGCACCTTCCAGGAGCGGTTCTCGGCCATGCTGGGCCGCGCCGATCGTCACAAGTTCCCGGTGTCGCTGATCCTGACCGACATCGATCACTTCAAGAAGGTGAACGACACCTACGGCCACCCCACCGGCGACGACGTCCTGCGCAAGGTAGCGGCCATCCTGAACAGCCGCGCCCGCAAGATCGACATCGTCGCCCGCTATGGCGGCGAGGAGTTCGCCATCGTCCTGGAAGGAACAGACAAGGACGGGGCCCGCCAGCTGGCGGAGCGGATCCGCGTCGAGGTGTCGCAGCAGGCCTTCCAGTCATCGAAGGGACCGTTCCAGGCGACGCTGTCCCTGGGCGTGGCCAGCTATCCCGGCGACGCCCGGGCCAAGGCCGACATCATCGGCCGCGCCGATCAGTCGCTGTACGCCGCCAAGCACGGCGGCCGCAACCGCACCGTCTGCTTCGCCGAGGTGGAAAAGACCAAGCTCAAGGCGACGGCGACCTAGCGCGGACTGGTTGCCGCACCGGTCGCTAAGGCTTGCCGGGCTTGATCTTCACGTCGTTGACGGCGTCGGGCAGGATCTTGCCGTCTTCGGTCGGTCGAAAACGGATCTCGGTCTTGACCTCGATGACCATCTTGGACAGGGTCTTCAATAGCTCGTTGTTGACGTCGAGGTGCTCCAGCCAGGCGCGCATCTCGCCCGCCGCCGCCCGCATCAGGTCATCCTTGGACCGGCTGGCCGCGCCCACGCCCGCCGAGACGGCGCGCCGGACCAGATCGCCCAAGCCTCGATCCCGATCCTGACGCTCGCCGCCGCTGCGGTCATCAGCCGCCGGGACAGCGCCGGGAATCGCCTCGTCGCCGGGCGTGCGATCAGCGTCGGTCTCGTCGACGGCCGCGCTCTCCAGGGGGACGGCCTCGCCGGTTTTGCGCCGCTCGTCAGCCATAGGGCAGAGGTTACCGCTCTGGGCTATTCTCCGCCAGGCCGTGGCCCGCCCCTCGCGACTCTTCATCGCCTACTACGTCACCGCGCAGGTGATGATTTCGTACCTGGCGCTGGCCGTCTCCAGACGGTTTCGCAGCCCGGACGCCCTGGCGCGCGTGACGCTGCAGAAACATCAGCGCAACGCCCGCCGCATCGAAGTCGCCATCGTTCGCCTGCGCGGCCTGTTCATCAAGGTCGGTCAGCTGATCAGCATCATGGCGAACTTTCTGCCCGACGCCTTTCGCGAAGAGCTGCGCGGCCTGCAGGACCAGGTCCCACCGCGACCGTACGAAGACATCGAGGCACGCGTCCGCGAGGAGTTCGGCGGCCGCTCGCCCGATCAGGTGTTCGCCGAATTTTCCCGGCAGCCGGTGGCGTCGGCGTCGATCGGTCAGGTGCACATCGCCCGCCTGACCTCCGGCGAACGCGTGGCGGTCAAGGTGCAGTACCCCGACATCGAGGAGACTGTCCGTACTGATCTACGCGCCCTCAAGCGCATCTTCGGCCTGCTGCGCTGGCTGATGCCCGACTATGGCTTTGACACCATCTACAGCGAGATCCGCGAGATGGTGCTGGCCGAGCTGGACTTTCGGCTGGAGGCGGCGGCCATGCAGCGCATCGCCGCCAACTTCGAAGGTCGGCTGCACGTCAAGCTGCCGCGGGTGATGCCGGAGTTTTCCACGGCGCGCGTGCTGACCACCGAGTGGATCAGCGGCATCAAGGTGGGCGACGCCGACGGATTGGCCGCGCAGAAGATTGACCGGCGCAAGGCCGCCCAGATCTGCGTCGAGGCCTACTGCCAGCAGATCTTCATCGACGGCCTCTATCACGCGGATCCTCACCCGGGAAACTTGTTGCTGCAGGCCCCGACCGAGACCGGCGCCATGCCCACCATCGTGTTCCTGGACTTCGGCGCCACGGCCCGCGTCTCGGAGACCATGCGGCGCGGGATGATGATGTTCGTGCAAGGCGCCATGACCCGCGATTCCACGCGCATCGTCAGCGCCATGAAGGAGATGGGGTTCATCTCCCGTCGCGCGGACCCGGAGGTGTTCGATCGCGTGGTGCACTACTTCCACGAAAAGATGCGCGCCCAGATCTCGATCGAAGGGTTCTCGCTGAAGG
>JAXDMH010000234.1:0-3065 GCA_034666225.1 Myxococcales bacterium | reverse complement strand
ACTGAATCGGGATTCGTCTTGCACCATCTCTGTCCGCATAACGTCGTGGAATTCAGCGGCCGCTGCAATTCCTGGTTAGACGGCGTCGCTCAACCAAGGCCGGGAAGACTGGTCGGATGAAGGCTGACGGCCATTCTTGCATCGAAACGCTGATCGCCATGATGGAGACCAGCGTGCATCAGTTGTACTTGCCCGAGCAAGGCCTTGAACGCTTCCGAACCCTGGAAGGCGATGCGCGCTTCCTCCGAGTGGAACTCCACGATGTAACCCGGCCAGGCGTAGACAGGGCGGCTCCTGACGCGGAGAAAGTCGACTCCGTGGTCGGATAGGAGTTTTTCAAGGCGACGCCTGGGCAGAACAGAGTTACGAACGTAGCCCAGCGCCCCCAAGGCGACGAGGATACCGACCGCGATGACGACCCATTTCACGTGTGATCCATCCTGCGCCGAAGCCGTCTAACGATCACGTGTTCAGCGGCGGCGCGCAAGCGCCGTCCGCTGCAACACGCGGTTAGCCGGTTCATCGCCCAAGAACGACATCGATTCCGCTCATCACTTGAGCGAGTTTGTTAGGCGGAAGCTTGCCGACACGGTCAGCGAGCAGAACTCGATCGACGGTTAGGATTTGGGAAGCGTTGGCCACTGAATCCTTCGCCAGGCCAGCGACGTTCGAGGGCATGAGCACGTTTCCCGGCGCTCCAGCCCAAGCCAAGTTGCTGGTCAGTGGAACGCACACCACCGTCGCGATTCGGCTACGGTTCAGGTGATTCCCCTGCAATATCACCACCGGTCGTCGGAATCCCGGGCCGGAACCGGAGGGTTGGGGGAGATCCGCCCACCAGATCTCGCCCTGCGAGACCTCTACCATTCGGTGCGCTCAAGGATCCGACGCGCGGCCGCACTGACGAATGGATCCGTGGGCTCCTTGAGTTGATCTACGACCTGATTCATCGCCTCAGTTACCTCGTCCGGCGCGTGCCTGGCGAGGTATTCCGAAATGGCATCGGCGTAGAGTTGGCTGCGCGACTTCTTGGCGCGCCGCGCGTGCTTCTCAGCGGCACGAAAGACACTGTCCGGAAGCGAGATTGCCGTTTTCATACCATTAGTATAACCGCGAGCTTCTCCCGCGCAAGTCCCTCCTTCCGCAGGTTCTCCTGCTGTAATCCAGGGCAAATCCGGCTAACGCGATGGCGTTCAGCGGCGGCGCGCAGCGCCGTCCGCTGCAACGTCCTGTTGGGCAGCGCCCCTTGAGGTGTCGCGGGGGAACTCCGAGCGGAACCGTCCAGCTCTGAGATGGCGCGGACCATGGAGGGCATCCCAGTTCGCACGTCTGGCCGCCTCGAGAAGAACCTCGAGCTTCGAAGACATCTGTTCATCTTTCCGCGTGCTGGCCAAGGCGAAGTCCTTCGTCGTCGCTGAACCAATGATACCACTCGTCGACAAGAGGTTTGTAGACCTGCTCGAAGAGCGCCAAACCTCGATGATACCGGCGTCTTACGTCCGACTCGGGCACTGGGTGGCCGCCAGCCGCGACCCGCATCGCCACGCGCCGCACGGCAAAATCCTCGGACGGAAGCTGGATGAAATGGAGCGATAGGCGGTAGCCGCACGCCTTCCAGGACCGCATCCGCCTCGCATACATCGTCGAAGACAACGTCGTCTCGAGCGCAAAGCTGTCTCGTCGCTGCTCCGCTTCGCCGAGCCTACGCAGCAGCTCGCGACCGGCTGCTACCGGATGGGCGAAGCCAGAGCCCTCGGCCTGAACCTCATCGACGTTCAAGAACGCGATGTCTGGGTACAGAGCCGGAAGTAATTCGCGGGCGAACGTGGTCTTCCCTGAACCATTCGCACCAGCTATCACGATCGCTTCAGGCACCGGGAGATCCAATCACGGTTACGCCTCGTCTCGTCTGCCCAACGGCCTGTCGTTCAGCGGCGAGCAGCCGCCCGAGCGAAGCGAGGAAGGGTGATCGGCCGCTGCAACGACTTGTTATCCAGCTTCGTTTTCATGGTTCCTCTTCGCGCCAAGGATCTTCCGTCCCTTCGACCAGAATCAAGCCCGTCTCGATTCGAACGTCCGCGTCATCGTCCACAAGAGCATACCGGCCTGCCTGGTCGGGGATCTTCTCGAATCGAAGCTGCACGGGCCTCCACCTGACGGGAGCCGCCAAACGCGAACAGCTGCTCAATCTGAATACGATCGCACCGCTCATCGCCGTGTCGACGCGAAGGAGCAACTCGGCGTGAGAGATGGCAAATGCCCAAAGAGCTGCAGTTGAACCAGGCCCATTGCACGCGCGTAGGCCTGTTCAATCGAAGCAACACGGGGAGGGAACATCGGACCGTCGTCGTCGATCATCAATCTCGTCCCTGTCTGGATAACGTCACTGACGTTCAGCGGCGTGGATCCGAGCGTAAGCGAGGACCACGTCCGCCTGCAACGTCGGGTTGGGCAGCGCCAGAGAAGGCGCCCAATCGGTCACGGTTGGTTTCAAGTGATTCGAATGAGTTCAGCTTGCTGTCCGGTCATTTCCCGAATTCGGTCTAGCACCTCGGAGGCGACCCGTTCCGCAAGGTTCTCGGCGATATCGCCGTCGAACGATATCTGTATTCCCGGGTCCTCGAACGAGAACCAGACTTCACATCCTTCGATCAGAATCCCGCTTCCGTCCTTCCCCAGTGGTTCATACGGCACGGTCTTCGGACGGTACGGATTGGAACCCGCCTGTAGGTCGAACCAGTCCCCATCCGTTCGTTTTACTAGGAACTCGATCATGGCACCCCTGTCTGCCCAACGTTCGCGCGTTCAGCGGCGGCGCGCAAGCGCCGTCCGCTGCAACGCGATGTTAGCCGACGCATCGGGCTCCAGATTCAACGTCGACGATCGCACTCGCCCCGGGGAGGAGCGCTAGCCATCACTTCCGTCGTTCGAGCCGCCGTCCGCCACGGGCACACATCCACAGAAACTTGTGGAAGGAACATACCCCTGTGCGCAGAGTGGTGAGCAGCTTTGCGAACTGCAGCCAATCGCACCAAGAAGGAGCGTCGAGGCAACGACCGCGAGAA
>JAXDMH010000233.1:0-4949 GCA_034666225.1 Myxococcales bacterium | reverse complement strand
ACCTCCACGCATGCCGATCAGCAGGCCGACCAGCACCAGCGCCGTGCCGGCCAGGCTCTCCACGGTCAACGCCTCGTGGCGGACCACGCTGCCCAGCCCGAGGGCGATGACCGGCACGATCACCGTGACGTAGCTGGTGCGGGTGACCGACCAGCGGTTCACCAGCCACGACATGATCACGAACGCGCCCAGCGAACCGGCCACCGTCAGGTAGACCAGCGGCCAGGCGGCCCCGAACGTCGACGGCAACTGGTGTGATTCCCCGACGGCGGTGCTGATGATCGCGGCCATCACCGCGCCCACCGTGCAACCGACGGCGTTGGCGACGATGGGGTTCTGGCGCGGCCCGCGTTTCAGCAGCACGGTGCCCAGGCCGGCGACGGTGGCGGCCGTGAAGACGGTGCCGAGCCCCATCGGGGAGACGTGTCCACGAAAGCTGCTGGAGAACAGCAGCGCCACGCCGGCGAACGCCGTCAGCGCGCCGATCAACTTGGGCGCGGTCAGGCGTTCCATGCCGAAGGCGCGGGTCATGAACGCGCTGGACAGCGGGATGGTGGCGTAAAAGACGGCCGACAGTCCGGAGGGGATCTGTTTTTCGCTCCAGTAAAGCAGGGGGAAATTGATCCCGAACTGGCAGACGCCGTAGCCGACCGCCGCGCGCAGGGCCGGGCCGCGCGGCAGCGGGTAACCGCGCAGCAGCGTCCAGCCGCCGAGGAGCAGCGTCGCCAGCACCAGGCGCAGCGTCGCCGCCCAGACCGGCATCAGCGCGTCGTTGCCGATGCTGATCACCAGGAACGTGCTGCCCCAGATCCCGCCGCACGCCGTGAAGGCCAGCCATGGTTTCAGGCCGGCCTCGGGTTCAGGGGCGGTGTGAATCGACGGTGAGACAGTCACGACGGTGGTGGACGCCTCCCGGGCGCGCCCCGCGAGTATAGTCGCCGCCATGATTCGTCACAGGGTTCTCGCCGCGATGCTTTTCGGCGTCGTCGGGTGCGTCGGGTGCGCCGGGCGCACGCTGCCGCCGCGGATCAGCAGCGGGACCAACGCAACACCCACCGCAACGAACGGCGCGGTGTTCGTGCCTATTCAGGTCGCTGATCCGCTCCCCGCCGTGGAGACATTCACCAACCCCGATCGACGCAGCAAACTGGCGGCGACCTTCCCCGCGCTGGATACCTACCTGGCAGGCCAGCAGGTCGGGCAGGGGCTGCCCGGTTTGGTGTTCGGCGTGGTCATCGACGGCGAGCTGGCCTATCAAAAAGGGTTCGGCGCGCGCGCCGTCGGAGGCACGATCCCTCCCGACGCCGACACCCTCTATCGCATCGGTTCGGTGACCAAGACGTTCACCAGCGCGGCCATCCTCAAGTTGCGCGACGAAGGAAAGCTGTCGCTGGACGATCCGGCCGTGCGCTACCTCCCGGAGCTGGGCGCAGTGAAGTACCCGACGCCCGATTCGCCGCCGATCACCTTGCGCCATCTGCTGACCCACTCGTCGGGATTGCCGCGTATCGGGCCCTTCAATTACACGCAGGCCGACCACGATGTGACCGAGGCCGAGCTGCTGGGCGGCCTCGGCGGTGTGTCGCTGGCGGCGGCGCCGGGGACCACCGCCAGCTACTCGAACTTTGGATTTGGCCTGCTGGGGGTGGTGGTCAAACGGGTGGCGGGCATTCGATACCGCGACTATGTCAGCGCGGCGATCTTGGCCCCGCTTGGCATGTCGTCCACGCGCTGGGCCGAGGGCGACGTGCCGGCGGAACGGCTGGCCACGGCGTACCAACGGGGTCCCGCCGGCCTGCAGAAGATGGCGCACTGGCGTCTGGGCGCGTCCGAAGCGGCTGGTGGCCTCTATTCGTCGCTGCGGGACATGGCCCGCTATGCCGCTTTTCAACTGGCCGCTTACCCACCACGAAACGATCAGGACCAAGGACCGCTGCGCCGGAGCTCGTTGCGCGAAGCGCACGTCCTGCAGCGCCCCACCGGCCTGTCCGTCGCCGTGACCAGCGCGGTCCACGACGCCCCGCCGATGATCGAAGCGAACACCGGCGGGGTTGGCCTGGCCTGGCACGGCCGGCAGACCTGCCAGTTTGAACAGATCGTCGACCACGCCGGCGGCACCGAAGGGTACGCCGCCCTGATCCAGCTGCTGCCCCAGCGCGGGGTCGGCGTCGTTGCGCTGACCAACCTGCAAAGCGGCGATCTTGCCGCTGTCAGCGACGGCGCGCTGCAGATCTTGAATCGGTCGGGCGCCCTCGACCGACGCTCGTTCGCGGTCAGCCCTGCCCTGGCCCGCGCCGCGGCCGCGGCTGCCGCCCTGTACACAAGCTTTGGTGACCCCGAGTACGAGGCGCTTTTCACGCCCGCCTTCCGGACCAGCGTGCCACCGACGATGGCGCTGGCGATCGTTGCACACCTCAAGAGCATCCACGGACGGTGCCAGGGTCCCCGACCGGCGCCGCTTTCGATCGAGTCGCCTTCCGCCGCGCTGTTCCTGGTGCCGTGCGAGCGGGGAAGTCTAGAATATGACATCAGCGTGGGGACGGACGGCCGAATCACCAGAGCCACTGTTGAATCCGCCAGGCGATCGTCACGCGATCGATGTACCAGCCGCTGACGGACAGACGGCGGCACGATTTCGGCGCACCCGGCGGCGCGGCCGCCCGATAAACCGGTAAGCTGGGGACGCCGTGCAGTTGATCGTCGCTGAGAAACCTTCTGTGGGGCGGGATCTGGCCCGCGTCCTGGGCGTGCGCGGTAACGGCCGCAGCGCCATCGAGGGAACGGACCGGGTGATCACCTGGTGCATCGGCCACCTGGTCGAGCTGGAAGAACCCGCGTCCTATGACGGCCGCTGGAAAGCCTGGCGACTGGACACCCTGCCGATGATCCCGGCGGCGTTCAAGCTGCGGCCGGTGGCTGGCACGCGCGATCAGCTGCACGCGGTGACGGGTCTTCTGCGCGACCGGCGCTTTACCGAGGTGGTGAACGCCTGCGACGCCGGCCGCGAGGGCGAGCTGATCTTTCGCTACGTGTACGAACTGGCCGGCAGCCGCCTGCCGGTGCGGCGCCTGTGGATCTCGTCGCTGACCGACGAGGCGATCCGCGCCGGCTTCGCGGCGCTGCGCCCGGGCGCCGCCTACGACCCGCTGGGCGATGCGGCCCGCAGCCGGTCGGAGGCCGACTGGCTGGTGGGGATGAACGCCACGCGCGCGGTGACGGTGTCGTCACGTACTGGCGGGCCACCGTCGCGGCCGGCCCCGCGCCCACCGGCGCCACGAGGCGGGCGTGGACGCGAACGTCAGACTCGGCAGACGTCGGACGCGCCGCTGTTTTCGATCGGCAGGGTGCAGACACCGACGCTGGCTATTGTTGTTCGGCGCGACGAAGAGATCCGACAGTTTCGGCCGCGCGACTACTGGGAGGTGCGCGGCACGTTCACCACGGTCGCCGCGCAGCAATCGGCGGACGCACCCAGCAGCTTTGCCGCCACCTGGGGAATGCCGCTGACGGGGGGAAAAGCGATCGGGCATCGCCTGGACGCGCGCCCGCTGGCCGATGCGCTGCTGGCGCGGGCCGGCGCCCACGCTGGCGCCGCTGATTCGGCGGGGCCGGTTGTCGAACGTTTGCGCCAGCGCCAGCTGCGCGAACCGCCGCCGCTGCTGTTCGATCTGACGTCGTTGCAGCGGACCGCCAACCGACGCTTCGGCCTCAGCGCCACCGCCACGCTGGCGGCGGCGCAGGCGTTGTACGAACGACACAAGGTGCTCAGTTACCCGCGCACCGACGCGCGCCACCTGTCGGGCGACATGGCCGGCGAGCTGCCCAAGATCTTCACGTCGCTGACCGCCCTGCCCGCCTATGCGCCTTTCGCGCAGCCGCTGCTGGCAAAGCCACCGGCGCGCACGCGCCGGGTCTTCGACGACGCCAAGGTTCACGATCACCACGCCATCATCCCCACCGGCAAGGCCGTGCGGCTGGCGGAGCTGTCGCACGACGAAGGCCGCATCTTCGATCTGGTGGTGCGGCGGTTCCTGGGCGCCTTTCACCCGGACGCCGAGTTCGCCCTGACCGACGTGGTGGTACGCGTCGGCGCGAGCCCGCCCGACACCACGCTGCCCGCGCTGCCCGGCGACGGCGCCACCGCCGATGAGACGTCGCTGGCCGCGCTGCCGCCGCCGCCCGATCGCTTTTTCGCGCGCGGGCGGGTCCGGATGGTGGCGGGCTGGCAAGCGGTGGCGCAGATCGGCGAGGCGCGCCCGGCCGGCGCCAGCGGAGGCGCCGAGAAGGGCCGCGCCAAGGGCGGCGACGCCGAGGCCGATGCGGACGCCCAGTCCGGACCATCGCTGCCACCATTGCGCGAAGGACAACGCCTGGACGGCAAGTTCGAACCGGTGGCCAAGCAGACCCGCCCGCCGCCGCCGCACACCGAGGCGACGCTGCTGACGGCGATGGAATACGCCGGGCGCGACATCGCCGACGAGACCTTGCGCGCCGCCATGCGCGACTTTGGGTTGGGCACGCCGGCCACGCGCGCCGCCACCATCGAGATTCTGATCCGTCGCGCCTTCGTGGTGCGCGAGGGCAAGCTGCTGAAGGCGACGGCGCTGGGCGCGTCGCTGATCAACAGATTACCGGTGGCCAGCCTGGCATCGCCGGAGCTCACCGGCCAGTGGGAAGCGCGTCTGGCCCGTGTGGCGCGCGGCGAAGAGACCCGCGTCGCCTTCATGAACGACATCGCTGCTTACGTCCGCGACGTGGTGACGGCTATCCGGGCGCGTCCGGTGTCAGCCGGCGGGGTGGCGACGGTGACGGCCACGATCACGCCAAAAGCGACGACGACGAACACGTCGCGGCCGCCCGTCGCTGCGCCTGCCGTTTCCACGACCGAGGCGGCGCCGGCAGCGCCGCTTCCCTGCCCGCGCTGCCGCGAAGGAACCTTGGTCGCCGGT
>JAXDMH010000232.1:0-4781 GCA_034666225.1 Myxococcales bacterium | reverse complement strand
GATCCGACAGCGCCGTCCGGCACGACACGCACCAGTTGATGAGGCGCCGCGCCCGATAGATGAGGCCTTCTTCGTGCAGACGCACGAAGGCCTCGATGACGGCCGCCGAATACTGCGGGTCCATGGTGAACTTGGTGCGCTCCCAGTCCAGCGAACAGCCCAGCTTCTTCAGCTGCTCCAGGATCCGATCGCCGGTCCGCTCGCGCCAGGCCCAGATGCGCTTCACGAACTCCTCGCGCCCGAGATCGTGGCGCGACTTGCCTTCCTTCTCGCGCAGCTCGCGCTCGACCACCAGCTGTGTGGCGATGCCGGCGTGGTCGGTGCCGGGCAACCACATGGCGTTATAGGCAGCCATGCGTTTCCAGCGCGTGAAGATGTCCTCGATGGTGTCGCCCAGGGCGTGTCCCATGTGCAGCGAACCCGTGACGTTCGGCGGCGGGATGACGATGGCGAACGGGGCCTTGGGCGCCGTCGCGTCAGCATGAAAATAACCGCGCGCCGTCCACTCCTCGTACCAGCGCGGCTCGATCGACTCGGGCTCGTAGTTCTTGGGTAATTCAGCCATAGGAAACCTAACTATTTAGCCGGAAGCGAGGCTGCGCGAAAGGGGCCTGCTGGCCCCTCTCGCGGGCTCTCCCCGACGCGACGAGAGCCGCAGGCGGATCCTGATAGGCTCACGCTGTCTCCGGCGGGCAAAGCCCGCCTCCGATCCGATGGCCCTAGACTCGGCCGCGCTTTTCGACGTGCTCGCGGATGATGGCTTCGGCAAGTTCGGGGACGACTTCCCAGACGACTTGCTCGATGATCTCGCGCGAAAGCTTGGCGATCGCTTCGTACTCGGGGCCCCTGGCGGCCAGGGCGGCCATCTTTTGATCGACGGCGCTACCGACCATGGCCGAGATCCCCGACGGAACGGCGCCGGCAGGAGCCGGACGCGACAGGATCGGTGGCGACTGGCGCGCCTGGGGCATGGCGCCCGGATAGGACGGTCCCGCGGGACGCATCGAACCGGGGATCGGGGCATTTGCCGCCGGCAGTCCCATCAACGTGCGCGGCGGCGGCGCCGGACGTTGCACGGGAGGCGCAGCGCCCGGTCCCATGGGACGCGCGACAGGTGCTGACATGGGCGGAGCACCCGGGCGAGCCGGCGCCACGGAGCCGGGACGAATGCCGGGGATCAACGACGGGCGCATGCCCGTCCCCGGCGGCGGCACGGGTGCCGCGCTGGCGGCCATCGGCACGGCCATGGGTCCGGTGGGACGCGCCGGTTGAATGGGGAACGACGACGCCGTCTGGCGGGGTGCTTCGCGCGGCGGCACGTCGACGCTGATCTCGCCGTAATCGTCGTCGGCAACGGCCGACATGGACGACGACGCACGCGGCGGGACCACGGGCCGAACCGGCGCGGGCGCGGGCGCCGGCGCGAAAGACGGCGCCGGTGCGCCCTTGCTCAGCGCCTCGCGAACTTTTTCGATGATGGCCGTCGATTCAAACGGTTTGATGAAGTGACCGTCGGCGCCGACCTGGCGTCCCTTCGTCTCATCGAACGGCTGCTGGCTGGAAGCCAGGATATAGACCGGCGTACCGCGCAGGCCGCCTTCCGCTTTCACCGCCGCGCAAAGGTCGTAGCCGGAACGTCCCGGCATCGACGCATCGACGATCATCAGGTCGGGGCGGTTCTGCCTGGCCAGGCTCAGCCCCTCGTCCGCCGACCGCGCCGCCACCAGCGAAACGTCTTCAGCGCCGAAGGTCATCGCGAACGCCTTCTGGATCGTCACGCTGTCGTCGGCGATCAGTATGCGTTTCGGCATTTTCTTCGTCTGAAATATCACCTTAGACATAGAGGGTCAATTTCACGAAAGTGTTAGAAGGATGTTCCCGACCGAGGACGAGGACCCAGCGCGGTGAACGAGGCAACCATCCGTTTGGTAGTCAATGCCGACGATTTCGGCATGACGCCCGAGATATCGCGCGGCATCATTCGCGCCCACCATGACGGCTGCGTGACCAGCACGTCGGTGCTGGGGAATTGTGCCGATCTCGCCGCTGCCAAGGCGCTGCTGGCCGAGGCGCCAAATCTGGGGGTGGGCGTTCACCTGGCCCTGGTGGGGGGAAAACCAACCTCGCCGCCGGATCGGGTTTCGTCGCTGATCGACGGCGACGGTCGGCTGCCGGCGGGGCCCCGCGATTTGTTCAAGTTGTGGATGAAGGGTTCGATCCAGCGGGCCCACGTTGAAATCGAAATCGGTAACCAGATCGACCGGGTCATCGACGCCGGCCTGCGCCCGGATCACCTGGACACGCACCATCACCTGGGCTTCGTTCCGGTGATCGGCCAGGCCATGGAAGCGGCCGCTCGCCGCCGTGGCATCCCCGGCATCCGCAGCGCCGTCGAGCAACCGACGATCGCCTGGCTGACCGAGCCCCGCCGCGGGCTGGAGGCGGGCCTGCTGGCCGGTCTGTCGTGGCTGACCCGGCGCAAGATGGGCGCCCTCCGCCACGGCCCGCAGAGCTGGGGGTTTGTGGAAAGCGGACAGCTGGACGAAGTCCGCATCCTGGAGATCATCGGCCGCCTGGGTCCGGGCGTCCACGAGCTGATCTGTCATCCCGCCGAAGCAGGGACCAGCAGCAGCGAACCGGATGGTCCCCGCTATGACCGCCCGCAGGAGCTGCGCGCCCTCACCTCAGCCAAGGTCCGGGGCGCCCTGCAGCGCCAGGGCATCGCTCTTTGCCGCTGGAGAGATTTGTTCTAGCGATCCGCTCCGGCGACTCGCCCGGTGCACCCGGCCTGATTCGAACAGGCGACCCCCGGCTTCGTAGGCCGATGCTCTATCCAATTGAGCTACGGGTGCAGCCCCGGCGCCTGACCAGCCGCCGGATGTGGCCCACGTGTATGCCGTGACGCAAACTTTCCGTCAAGCGAAAGCAACGCCCCTGCCAGCTCGCGGTGGGATTGATGATCGGTATTTGAAGGTTCTTGCCACAAATAGCTGTTAATGCAGGAGACGACATCGTTTTTGCCGAATCGTCGGCTCTTACGCCCGGAGGATGCGATGACCCGTAAGCGCACGCTAGCCGCCGCCTGGCCCCTGATGGCACTGCTGGGCTGCTCGGGCAACATCACCGGCGGGAACCCTGGTTCAAATCCGCCTCCCGGTGGCGGCGGCAACGGCGGTGGCGGTGGGGGCGGAACCTCCGGAAACGGCGCCATCGAACCCGGACGGGTGACGGCCCACCGGTTGAACGTTCGCGAGTACAACAACACCATCCGCGATCTGATCGGGATGGACCTCAAGCCAGCCGACGATTTTCAGTTTCCCGACGACGAGTTCGGGGACGGGTTCAACAACGACGCCGACGTCCTGACGGTCTCACCGCTCAGCGTGGAGAAATACCTGGCCGCGGGCCAGTCGGTGGTGGCCAAGGCGCTGGCGACCGGGTCGGCCGTCCGCAGCCGCATCATGGTCTGCGACCCCAGCGGCGCCAATGAGACCACCTGCGTGAACCAGATCCTGGCCGCCTTTGCCCGGCGCGCCTTCCGCCGCCCCGTCACCGACGACGAGATCAAGCCGTACGCGGGCCTGGTCACGCTGGTGAAGTCCAAGGGCGATTCCCTGGACGTCGGGTTGCAGGCGGCGCTGTCCGGGATCCTGACCGCGCCGGATTTTCTGTACCGCATCGAGATCGATCCCAAGCCGGGCGAGGTCCGCCACCTGACCGATTTCGAGCTGGCCTCGCGCCTGTCGTATTTCGCCTGGGGCAGCATGCCCGACGACGAGCTGATGAACAGCGCGCAGATGGGCAAGCTGAGCCAGAGCGACGAGCTGTCCAAGCAGGTCAAGCGCCTGTTCGCCGACGCCAAGGCCAGCACCTTCCGCGACGTGATGGCCGAACAGTGGATGCAAACCGTGGCGCTGCCGTTCGCCACCCCCGACGCCACGCTGTTCCCCAACTGGCAGGCCAGCCTGGCCACGGCCATGGACCAAGAGATGCGCCAGATGCTGACCCCCGTGCTGGGCGGCGCGGTGTCGGCGCGCGACCTGTTGACGGCCAAGTACACGTTCGTCAACCGCGCCCTGGGGCAGTTTTATGGACTGCCGGGCGCCGCCTCGCTGCCCGTCGATTCATTCAGCCGCGTCGATCTGACCGACACCAAACGGGGCGGCGTCTTGCGACAGGGGGCCATGCTGCTGCTGACGTCGCGCCCTGACCGCACCTCGCCCACCAAGCGCGGGAAATGGGTCCTGGAAAAGCTTCTGTGCATCACGGCGCCGTCGCCGCCCAACAACGTTCCTCAGCTGCTCCCCGACCCGAACTTCACCGGAACGTGGCGGCAGCGGCTGCAGCAGGAACACGCAAAGCCGGGAACGTCGTGCGCCGTGTGCCATACGTTGATCGACCCGGCCGGGTTCGCCCTGGAACACTATGACGGCATCGGCCAGTGGCGCGACCTGGACAACAAGCAGCCCATCGACGCCACCGGCAAGATCCCCAGCGCCGAGCCCGGCAAGGATCTGTCCTTCGACGGCGCCGACCAGCTGGCTCAGCTGATCGCCACCGACGCCCGTTTTGCGTCGTGCATGACCAAGCAGTTCCTCACCTACGCCACCGGTCGCAAGATGACCGACGTCGATCAACCGCTGATCAGCGACCTCGGCGCCAAGTTCGCCAAGGCAAACTTCAACGTCAGCACCCTGGTCGAGCTGGTGGCCAGCAGCCCGGCGATGACCCAGCGGCGGGCGGAATAGGAAATGAGAGCCATGAAGCGCTTTGCACTGTCT
>JAXDMH010000231.1:0-2632 GCA_034666225.1 Myxococcales bacterium | reverse complement strand
CTTTATTACATCCGTCATTGGTCTTATCTGTTCGATGTCAAGATTTTGTTTCTGACTGTGTGGAAGGGATTCATCAACAAGAATGCGTACTGAAGGCGGCGTGCTGGTGGTGATCCCCACTCTCAACGAGGCGGCGCATATCCAGACGGTGCTGAGCGACCTGGTCAAAGAGTCACCCGGGTTGCCGAATATGCGCATCGTGGTGGCGGACGGGGGCAGCACGGACGACACAGTGGCCATCGTGAACCAGGCGGCGCAGCGACACCGGCAGATTGCTCTTTTGCACAACCCGGCGCGGATCCAGAGCGCCGCCGTCAACCTGGCGGTCCGGCGACACGGACAGGACGCGGACGTGCTGATTCGCTGCGACGCCCACGCCGTCTACCCGTCCAACTATTGTCGACGGCTGGTCGAGAGCCTGGGCCGGGTGGCGGCCCTGGGGGGCGCGGGGGCCGACGCGGTGGTCGTGCCGATGGATTCGATCGGGAAGACCTGTTTTCAGCGGGCGGTGGCCTGGGTGTCCAACTCGCCGCTGGGAACGGGCGGCGCCGCGCACCGGGCGGGTCGGCGCAGCGGTTTTGTCGATCACGGGCACCACGCCGCCTTTCGCATGGATCGCTTTCGCACCAGCGGCGGTTACGACGAGACCTTCAGCCACAACGAAGACGCCGAGTTCGATTGCCGCCAGCGTGCCCTGGGCGCCCGGATCTACCTCGACGCCTCCATCCGCGTTCAGTACCGGCCGCGCGGGTCGGTGGGCAGTCTGTGGCGACAGTATTTCCAGTACGGCGGCGGGCGTTCGCGGACGGTGCGAAAGCACCCGGGCTCGCTGCGCCTGCGCCAGCTGGCGGTGCCGTCGCATCTTGTGCTGTCGGCGCTGGCGCTGCTGGTCAGTCGCTGGTGGGTGTGGTCTTTGGCGTGGCCCGGGTTCTACGCGGCGGCGCTGCTGGGGATGTCGGCGCTGCTGGCCGTCCGGCACCGTTCGGTTTGCGGCCTTCTGGCCGGGCCTGCCGCCGCCGTCATGCACACGGCGTGGGCCTGTGGGTTTCTCTTGGGCCTGGTCACCCGACGGGAGCGCCGCTGGCGTCCGACCATGGTGACGCCGCTGACGCCGCTGTGGGCCGGCAGGGCGGGGGCGGGGGCGGGATCATGAGCGAACCGCGGCCCCTGCGCGTCCTGCTGGTTGATCCGTCGCTGTTCACGGCCCCCTACGACGCCGCCTTGACCGACGGCCTCATCGCCCACGGCGTCGTGCCGACCTGGCTGGTGCGGCCCACGCGCGACGGGGATCGGCAGGAGATCCCCGCGCAGTACGTGGACGACTTCTTCTACAAACGAACAGAGCGCATGACGTTCCTGCCGCAGCGGCTGCGGGTCGTCGCCAAGGGTGTGGCGCACGCTCTGGGTCTGGCGCGGCTGGTGGCGCGCGTCGTCGCCCAGGCGCCCGACGTCGTGCATTTCCAGTGGCTGGTGGTGCCACCGCTGGACGCGCTGGCGATCCGGCTCATCGCGCTGCGCTGCCCGGTGGTGCTGACGGTGCACGACACGGTCCCGTTCAACGGCGAGCGCCTCTCGCTGCTGCAGACCCTGGCCTTTGATCTTCCGCTGCGGCTGAGCCATCGGCTGATCGTGCACACGCGTGCCGGCCGCGACCGGCTGGTCCAGCGCGGTTTCTCCGACAACAAGGTCGCCGTGATTCCGCACGGGCCGTTGCGGCTTCCCACCGTCGCTCCAGCGCAGGAGGTGGTTGCCGACAAGGCGCCCGCGCGCCCGGCCGATCCGCGCATGACCTTCGTGATGTTCGGCGAGATAAAACCGTACAAGGGACCGGACGTGCTGATCGAAGCCTTGAGCCGGCTTCCGCCCATGCTGCGCCGGCGGGCGCGCGTCGTCATCGCGGGCCGCCCGCGCATGGAGATGGCGCCGCTGCTGGCGCGCATCGCCGCGCTGGGGCTGCAGGAGTCGATCGAGGTGTGGGCGCGCCGCCTGACCGAGGGGGAGATGGCCGCGCTTTTTCAGCAGGCCGATTGCTTCGTGTTTCCCTACCGACAGATCGATGCCAGCGGCGTGTACTTTCTGACCAAGGCCCTGGGCAAGTGGATCATTGCCAGCCGGGTGGGCATCTTCGCCGAGGATGTGCAGGAGGGCCTGCAGGGCGCGCTGGTCCCGCCCGACGACGCCGCGGCGCTGGCCGAGGCGATGGCCACGGCCATCGATCAGCGGCCGAGCGCCAAGGCCACGTCGCCCAGCCTGGCCTGGTTCGACATCGGCCGCACGACCCGCGCCCTTTACGAACAGGTGGCGACGTGAACACAGCGGTGCTGTCCGCGCTGCCGGCGCTGGCCGCTTTGTCCGCGCTGGCCAGCGCCGCGTTGCTTGATCCAGGCGCGGCCGGTCCCGTCGGCTTTGCGCCCGGCAGCGGCTATCGCCTGGTGAAAGACTGGGACTTCGTCTCGGCGATCCGCGACGAGCAGGCGCTGCGACGCGAGTTTCACACCCGCTATATCTACGGCGACGGCTCGCTTGATCATCTCAATGACGAATGGAGCCGCTACCGGGACCGGGACAACCATGTTTTCACCTCTCAGGGGTTGGCCCTGGTGGCGCGCGTTCCGTCCGGGTCGTCGTCTTC
>JAXDMH010000230.1:0-7193 GCA_034666225.1 Myxococcales bacterium | reverse complement strand
ACTCGTTCTTGTTCAGGTTGAACGTCATCGCGTCGATGCCGCCGAAAATGGCAACGCCCAGATCGCCGTTGCCCATCAAAGGCGCATCGGTCGTCTGATCGGTGTCGATGACTTTGGGGGGCGCCGTCAGCTCGCCCTGGTACATCAGCGCCTGATTGGGGATCGTCGGCAACGAGGTCACTTGCCCGCTGTTGTTGGATGGCGGCAGAGGACCACCGACCAAATTACTCTGGCGGCACGAGATCAGCGCAGCGGTGCCGACTATCAGCGATGCGACCAGCAACTGTGCATTCGCATTCATGGCGCCTACTCCCATGATGATAGCGCACGTCTTCAATAATGGGTTGACGGTGAGAAACCTTTCCGTTCGATGGTCTTGGTGGGCCGGGCCGCGCCAGATGAACCGTCCTCGACGGTTGGTGGCTCTTTATCGGCGTGCGAACACGTGCGGTCGTTCTGGCATTGTCGGCACTTACCGTGGTTCCGGCGTGCACGGGCAACATCGAGGGCCCAGCCCCATCGCCCGGTGGAATACAGAACGGCGGTTCCGGCGGGAGCGGTGTGTCGAGGCCACAGCCCGTTCTCTGTGACAATCATCTCGTCGAGCCGGGCGCAGCGCCGATGCGACTGCTGACGAAAGAACAGTACCTCAACACCGTCCGCGATCTGGTCGGAGCGGTGACAGGACTGGACGCCGTCTTCGCGAACAGCAGCAGCGCGTCGGCGCTGGGGATCGCGCAGCCTGACGTCGGCCAGCCCGAGCTGCAGACGTACCAGGACGCGGCGGACAAGGTGGCGTCCACCGTCACCGGCGACGCGACGATGATGACCACGCTGGCGCCCTGTGCGACCGACGCCGACAAGCGGACGTGCGCGCGAACGTTCGTGACCACGTTCGGCGCGCGCGCCTATCGCGCGCCCGTCACCGACGCGGCCGACATCGACCGCCATCTGCTGGTGTTCGACGTCGGGAACGCCACCAGCTATCAGTACGGCATCGAACTGACGTTGAGCGCGATGCTGCAGTCGCCGCGCTTCCTGTACGTCGTCGAGGTGGGAACCAACGAGAAGGTCGCCGCCGACGCGATCAAGCTGTCGGGTTACGAGCTGGCGGCGCGACTGTCGTACGGGTTGTGGAACACCGCACCCGACGTGCGGTTGACGATGGCGGCGGCCAGCGGGACGCTGGCGACCAGGGAGGGCGTGGCGGCGCAGCTGCCGTGGATGCTGGCCGACCCGAAGGGACAGACGACCGTCCGCCGCTTCGTCGAAGAGTGGATCCGTCTGACGGACGTCACCACCGCGACCAAGGACGCCACGCAATACCCGCAATGGGACAGCTCGACGCTCCGGACGTCGATGGTCGGGCAGGCGCGCGCGTTCTTCGATGACGTGCTGGGCGGGCAGGGCGGCAAGCTGGCGGCGCTACTGACGTCGCCGAAGCTGTTCGCCAACCGGGACCTGGCGCCGTATTACGGCACGACGTCGACGGCGACGACTTTTCAGGTCGTGTCGCCGACCACGGGCGGCGCATCGTCGTCGGGCTTGCTGACGCTGCCGGCGCTGCTCGCCACGCTGGCCAAGCCGGATGCAAGCTCGCCCATTTACCGCGGCAAGTTCGTGCGCGAACAGCTGCTGTGCCAGCAGCTGCCGCCGCCGCCGCCGAATGTCCCCAAGCCGCCCGACGTGCAGCCGGGCGTCTCGACGCGCGAGCGTTTCCGCCAGCACGAGACCGACGCCGCCTGCAGCACCTGTCACGCCATGATCGATCCGATCGGCTTCGGCTTCGAGAACTACGACGCCGTCGGACGCTATCGCACGACGGACAACGGGCAGCCGGTGGACGCCAGCGGCCAGATCATCGGATCGCAGGACGTGGACGGGACATTCAACGGCGTGGCGGAGCTGGGGAAGAAGCTGGCGGGCAGCCAGCAGGTGCAGGACTGCGTGGCGCGGCAGTGGTTCCGCTTCATGATGACGCGCTTCGAGCAGGACGCCGACGGCTGCTCGATGGCCGACGTGTTGACGACATTCCGCTCCGCCGACGGCAGCCTGACCAGCCTTCCGGCGGCGCTGGCCCAGTCCGACGCCTTCATGTACCGCCGTCCTCTTGATTCGCAGGTGTCGCCATGAGTCTGGATTCGCGTACCACGTTCAGCCGCCGGCGCCTGTTGCGCGGGATGAGCGCGACGGCGATGGCGCTGACGAGCCCGATCTGGCGCACCGCCACCGCGTTCGGGGCCGACGCGGCGGCGCCGGGGCCGAAGCGGTTCATTGGCATCTTCTCGGCCAACGGGACCATCCCCTCGGCGTTCTTCCCGACGGGCACGGCGCCGGATGCGCCGCTGACGCCGGGACGGATCCTGGCGCCGCTGCAGGCGTATGCCAGCAAGCTGCTGGTGCTCAAGGGCGTTCACATGACATCCACCATCGGCGCCAACAAGCCGGGCGGTCCGCACATGAAGGGACCGGGGGCGATGTTGACCGGAGGCTCGCTGGGGCCCGGTAGTTTCAGCGGCGCAGGCGGGCCGGCGGGGTGGGCCGATCACCGGTCGGTCGATCACGAGATGGCGGTGCACAGCAACAACGCCATCGGCGGCTCGACGAAGTTCCCGTTCCTGCACTTTGGCGTGCGGGCAACCGGGCAGGAGCCGCTGCGCGTGATCTCCTACCGCGACAAGGACATGCCGAACCTGCCGATGCAGGATCCCGTGCAGGCGTACAAGACGATGTTCGCCACGGCGAACCTGTCGTCGGCTCAGCTGCAGCAACTGTTGACCGGACGCAAGAGCATCATCGACTTCCTGAAAGACGACATCACGCGCCTCAAAGGACGGATCGCCATCAGCGATCGCGCGCGCCTGGACGCGCACCTCACCGGCATCGCCGGGCTTGAGCAACAGCTGACCACCAGCGCCGCCAGCTGCAAGACGCCGGTGGCCCCGACGTCCCTGAACCTCATGGACGAAAATAACTATCCGTCCATCGGCAAGGCGCTGACCGATCTGATGGCGCTGGCCATTTCGTGCGGGATGACCCGTATCTCGACGTTCATGTGGGCCAACGCGGACAGCTGGCAACACTATCCGTTCATCGGCGTTCCCGAAGAGCACCACTTCACGTCGCATGCCGGCGACGGTGACGCCGTGGCGACCGAGAAACTGATCAAGATCAACGTCTGGCACGCCCAGCAGATCGCGTACCTGTTCGACAAGCTGGCCGCCGTACCGGACACCGGCGGCAAGACGATCCTGGACAATACGCTGGTCCTGTGGGGGAACGAGCTGGGCGTCGGCAACAACCACACGTACAAGGACATCCCCTGGATGATCTGCGACGGCAGCGGGTACTTCAAAACGGGCCGCTACCTGCAGTTCAAAGATCAGAACCACAACAACCTGCTGATCTCGTTGTTGCATGCCATGGGCTTCGAAGATGTGACGCAGTTCGGGTACCCCGAGCTGTGCAGCGGTCCGTTGCCGGGGCTGACCGCCTAGCGCCCGACTGGGCGCACCCGAACGCCGCGACGGGCGAATCGATTGACCCACTGGTCCGGCCGCCTGACTCTGTCTCTTGGTGACAAACCTTTCTTCGTCGCGTGCCGGTGTGCGGGTTCTGGTCCTCCTGCCCCTGGTCGCGGCCGCGGCCTGCGTCAGAGTGGACAACTCCGCGGGCATTGGGTCGTCATCCGACGCTGGCGTGGGCGGTGGCAGCGGCGACGCCGCCCGGGATCTGACGTCCTCGATCGACGTGGTCTCCTCAGTCGACGTCCCGGTCCCGGTCCCACCCAGCGGCAATGGCGGCGCACCGTGCGAGAACCTTTGCAAGCGGCAGATGGCCTGTGCCGGCGGCGGCGACACGACCATCAGCGGTGTGGTCCACGCGCCGACGCCGCCTGCCCTGGGGACCGCCGATCCTCTCTACAACGCCTTGGTCTACGTCCCCAACGCACCGGTGACAAAGTTCACGCCCGGCGTCGCGTGCGAGCGCTGCGCGCCAGCCTCGGGATCGCCGCTGGTCAAGGCGCTGACCGGCCCGGACGGCAAGTTCACGCTGAGGAACGCGCCCGTCGGCGCCAACGTCCCGCTGGTCATCCAGATCGGACGCTGGCGCCGGCAGGTGTTGATCCCCAACGTCGCCGCCTGTACCGACACGGCGCTCCCGGACGAGCTGACCCACCTGCCGCGCAACCAGACCGAAGGTGACATCCCGGCCATCGCTGTCGCCACCGGCGAGTACGATCCGTTCGACTGCACGCTGCGCAAGATCGGCATCGCCGACTCGGAGTTCACAGCCTCCGGCGGCAACGGCCGGGTGAACCTGTGGCCCTACAACGGCCACACGCCGGCCAGCGGCACCGCGCCCAGCGGCGACGAACTGATGGGGAGCCTGGACAACCTGTCCAAGTACGATCTGGTGATCTTGCCCTGCGACAGCAGAGCACCAAAGGCAAAGGCGCTGGAGGACAACCTGGTCGCGTACGCCGGCCGCGGCGGACGCGTCTTCCTCACGGACCTCAGCTATTCCTGGCTGCACGGCAACCCCACCTTCGACGCCACGGTGAACTGGGTGCCGGCCGGGCAGGTGGAGGGCACGAACTTTACCACCCTGGTCGATCAGACCTTCCCCAAGGGGATGGCTTTCTCGTCGTGGCTGTCCGCGATCGGGGCGGCGCGCCCGGCGGCCGGGCAGATACCCGTTCACGATCCTTACCAAGGCTACAGTTACATCACCTCGCCGGTGGCGCCCACGCAGACCTGGCTTTACACGCAGGATCCACATTCCACGATTCAGCTGGTCACCTTCAACACGCCGATTGGCATGCCCGACGACCAGCAGTGCGGCCGCGTGGTCTACACCCAGTTCCACGTCGCCGACGACGGCGCCTCGACGTTCTTTGGCGACAACAATTTTCCCACCGCCTGCAACAACGATCCCATGACGCCCCAGGAAAAGGCGCTCGAGTTCATGGTCTTCGACCTGTCGTCGTGCGTGCAGGCGGATCGGGCGCCCGTGGTGATCCCCTAGCGGCGCGCAGCGATCCGTTCCAGACCGAGGAAGAGACCGAGCTGTTGCCAGGTGAATCCGTCGGTGGTGAACCAGGAAATCGAGTAGCGGACGCCGCCCGTCATCGACCAGCGAGCCGCTGGTGAGAAGCGCCATCCCACCTCTGCCGAGGCTCCGACACCCGACGCCGTGTGTGTCAACTCGTCCGCGATCGACAAGCGGCGGAAGACGCCGCCCAGGTCGAACGCCGTCAGCAGGTGACCTCGCCAGAGGCGCTCGGCACCGAGTTGCGCCCGCGCGAGCTGCAGGGACGCGCCCGGTCCGACGTCCGTGACCGGCTCGACCTCGAGCGAGGCGCGCCAGCGATGGGCATCCCCTTCGCGCCGGGCCGACAAGCTGAGGCCGCCTCCCAGCGCCCAATGGATGAGTGAACGCGCGTCGCCTATCGGGAGGTCGACGTTCAAACGCGCTCCGGGCTCGAAGAGCCAGCGGGGTGGGGTGGCGTATCCAGCCGTTTCGCCGCCTGCGCTGGAGACGGTAGGGACCAGCCCAATTGCCACGATGAAGGCGGCAGCGGCGCGTCCCCCGCGGGCGCGCCTCATAGGAAAGGCCGCACGCGCAATCCCAAATTCGTCGCCGGTTGACCCCTGGCCACCAGCAGCCTGATGAAGAGCGGGCCCGCGGTGGTGGCCCCCACGGTTTTGACGCCTGTGCCTTGTACGGAGAAGCTAAAGATGCAGCCGGGGCCGGGCGTGCACGAAGGACAGATTGCGAAGTCGGTTTCCGGGTTGAGAATGTCCACCACGGCCGGGCGATCCAGGTTGAACGCGAACCACGTCTCGTCGGACGCGAAATCCGGCGTGACCCATGCGGTGACTTCCCGGTTCCCGAGCGCGATGGGTTGAGTAGCGGCTGCCTGGCAGGTCCAGTCGCTCATCGCTCGCTGCGTCTGACGGACAGTGATCGTCTCGCCCGAGAACGATTCGGCCGTGACGCCGTACCGCCCGGGACCGACCCGTGCCACGGTGAGAGCCGTGCCAGTCGTCAGCACTTCAGGCGGATCGGGTCCATCGACGATGCTGTTCGCGCAGGCGAATGGGAAGATCAGTCGCGGTCCGTCACTCGATAGTTCGAGGCGCGACTCCTGCCCGATGTCCAACGTTCGATAATCCTGTCCTGCCACGAACGATGTTGGCGAGCCATCAGGGGGAACCGCCGGCGCTGCACACGGACAGAACGAGCCGGCGAATCGCTGATCGAGGAGTTCGCCTGCGACGTCACTGAGTCGCCGGTTCCAAAATCTCTCGAACTGGAGAGCGAACACCGCGGCGTCGGAGGTCATCAACGATCCCCGATAGAAGTCGACCAGCTTCTTCCTGCCTCCCGTCTGCGACATCCAGGAGACGAGACGCTGGCCAAAGGCGTAGACGATGTCCGGACGGTCGATCGTCCAGATGTAGGGCGCCCCGATCCCTGGCCAATCCGCTGGAGGAGTCGTTGGGGTTGTACGCGGCCAGAGGCAGGCGAGGTACTGAGCCATCCCCTCCTCAAGGACGGGCGCCGCCTGATTGACGTCGGCGAGCAGGGCGTGGACGAGTTCGTGTTCTTGGAACGGATTGAAGGCGAAGATGGAACGCCCGTGGGTGCAGTCATCGTTGCAGCCGGTGCTTGCTTGTCTGTCAGCGCTGTCAGGGAAACGGTAATAGTCGATGATGCCGCTGTCGACGTCCAGGTACCCGTCGAGCTGGCTTCGGTGCGCCTCGAGCCGATCGATGATCGTCGGATCAACGACCGTATCCGCGCGCGCGTGATAGCGGAAGTGTGGCGACGAAAGTAGTTGGTCGTTGGGAAGATTGCTGGGGCCGCAGGTGAGCGCGACGAGGGGGACGAGCGGAAGGAGCCGCCAGAGGGTCGACCCGAGCCGCCGCGATCGGTTCGTGCCGCTGGTCGTATTGGGACGCAAGGGCAGCGACGCTAGCGCACGCGAATGGCGCTCGCAATCGGGCTGGGTCGTCGGAGGCCTCATCAGACCAGCATTGGACCAATCGAGCGACCCCAGCGGGCCACGACTCAATTTGAAGCTTGCGGTGGCGGTGCCGGTGGCGCTGGTATCGATCAGCGTGCGCCGGCCTGCGAGGCGAGCCGGCCGGCCGCCGTGACGCAGTAGCGCGCCCTTGGAGCGGATC
>JAXDMH010000229.1:0-5480 GCA_034666225.1 Myxococcales bacterium | reverse complement strand
GTGGTGAAGAACGGCTCGAAGATGTGCGCCATGACGTCGGGCGCCATCCCGGCCCCCTGGTCGGCGATTGACAGGCAAACGCAGTCGCGCTGGCTGGCCGGTTGACCCGGTCTGGACGCCCGCGCCTCCTCCAGCGAGATGTCGATTCGTCCCCCGTCCGGCATGGCCTGGATGGCGTTGAGCACCAGGTTGGTGATCACCTGTTGCATCTGGCCTTCATCCATTCGCACGCGCGCGCCCTGTGGCATGGGCTGAATTTGCAGCTCCACGTGGCGCTGGGTGGCCAGGTGGGCCAGCATGCTGACGGTGCGGCCGGCGACGACGGCCAGCTCGCCGGTGTGAAGCTGGGGCTTGCCGCCCCGGGCAAAGTCCAGGAGCTGACGGATGATCGCCGTCATGCGCGACGCCTGCTCGGCGATGATGCGTGCGCTGTCCCGGTCCTCGCCGGGCGTTCCTTCGGCCGAGGTGATCATCTTGGCATAGCCGGCCACCACGTTGAGGGGCGTCCCCAGCTCGTGCGCCACCCCGGAGGCCAGCTGGCCGACGGTGGCCAGCCGGTCGGCGTGCCGGAGCTGTTCCACGGCTGTCAGCTTGGCAGCGCTCTCGGCAGCCAGCTCGTCGCGGGCGGCGACCAGACGATCACACATCAGGTTCATCTCGACCGCCAGCTCCGACAGCTCGTGATGGCCTGCCAGCTGCAGCCGCTGCGAAAGATCGCCGGTGCCGATGCGACGCGCCTGCGCCACCAGCTGCTGAACCGGTCGAGCGATCATGCGCAGCCCCAGCACCAGCACGGCAACGCCCGCCAGCACGAGGATCACGACCGACTCGACGACGATCCCCAGCTTGCGGCGATGGGCACGCTGATACATGGGGGCCAACGATTCGGAAGCCTCCACCACATCGTGAACCGGCGCCTCGTTGATGAAGGCCCGGTAGACGAACAGGCGCGCGGCGGAATCACCTCCCCGGATGATGCGCGTGGGCTGGCCCTGCCGCAGCGCCGCCACCATTGGTTCGGGCAGATCGATGGCGCGCTGGTCGGTCGGTGGAACATCCAGCGCCACCCAGCGGATCCGGATCCGAGAGTCCAGGTTACGCCGGGCAATCAAGGCTTCCGCCGCGGCCGGTCCGCTGCCACGCACCACCTGCGCCAGCGTGACGCTGAGGCCATAACCCAGGGTGGCGACATCGTCGGCAATACGCTGCTGGTAATCGCGGGTGTCCTCGCGGACGGCCGTGTAGTCGTGGGCGATGACGATCAGCAACATCCCCAGGACCACCGCCAAGATCAGTTTGCGCGCCAGCCGCATTGTCTCGCCGGCGATTATAGCCATGGCGCGACGACGTCCGGGCGGGACGATCGCGCCCGGGGAAAATTTCCTCACGCGCGGCGAGCGAGGAATATCTCCCCGGCCACCGCCGGCGCTGAACCGGGGAAACCGGGCCCACTGCTGGCACGGCGGCTGCAAAACCCATTGGGCAAACGCCACGACGACAAGAGGAGCCGCGATGTCCAACCCACAGACCACCGCAACCAAGCCAAGCCCCGCGGGCCGCGTGCTGCTGGCCGAAGACGACGCCGCCATGCGAACGTTGCTGGCGTGCCGGCTGCGTCGCGCCGGCTTCGAGGTCGTCGAGGCCGGCAACGGCGTCGAGGCGCTGGAGCGATTGGCGTGCGCGTCGCGGGATGCGCCGACGACCTTCGACGTCGTTGTCTCCGACATCCGGATGCCGGGTTACGACGGGTTCAACATCGTGGCCTCGCTCCGGCAAACCGCCGCCGACCTCCCGGTCATTCTGATCACCGCCTTCGGAACGATGACGACGCACGTGACGGCGGCGCGGCTGGGTGCCTATGCCATCCTGGACAAGCCGTTCGACCTCGATGACCTGATGAGCCTGGTGACGGCGGCGGCGCGGGCCCGGGCGCGCTGGGCATTGCCCGCCCAGGGAACGGGAGGGCCGTGACGATGGCCGGACCGCGGTCAGCGCACCGAGCGGGCCGCGGGCGACGCGGTCTTCATCACCTGAACGCCCTGGGCCCCGATGGTGAACTCGTGCGGCAAGATGTCGTGGGCGGTGGCGCGCGCTTTGGATACCGTCAGCATCCGTTTTCCCGCGACCATGCTCAGCGAAATGATGGCGTCCGACATCACGCTGAGGCGGCCGTCCATCGTGGCTGACAGGTGCGACTCGTTCGATTCCAGCGTCATGAACGTGCTGATCCCGCTGACCGCAAAGTGTTGCACCAGCGCATAGAGAAAATCGTGAAATCGTTCGGGGTCGCTGGCGGAGGTGGCCAGATCGCCGACCGAATCGATGACGACGCGCCGGATCCCCTTTTCGCGGATCATCGCGAACATGGTCACGATCACGTGGTCAATCTGAAGCTCGACGGGGGACATATAGAGAAAGTGCATGCCCCGACGCTGCGCCTCTTCGGGCTCGACGCCCAGCAGCGCCAAGGACCGCGCCAGCTGAACGGGGTTTTCCTGAAAGTTCACGTAAAGGGCCTTCTCTTCAGCCGCCAGTCCCCGGGCGGCGAATTGCAGGCAGATCGTGGTCTTTCCCGCTCCGGTGGGACCGACCACCAGGTTCGTCGAGCCGCGCAGGACGCCGCCCCCCAGGATGTCGTCAAGCCCGTCGATCCCCGTCGAGGTGCGGTCCGCCAGTGGCTTGTACCCCTTGGGGATCTCCGGACTGACCAGCCGCGGATAGACACGTATCCCCTCCGGGGTGATCCGAAACCCGTGCTGTCCCTCGATGTAACCGCTGCCGCGCAGCTTGAGGACGCGGAGGAACCGTTCGTCCCGGGTCGACAGGTCCTTGCGCATCAGCTGGACGATGCCGTCGGCGATGGCGAACTCGGGAAGGTGGCGGCCGTGCTCCTCGGTGTATTCGCCGACCAGAAACACCGTCGTGTCATAGGCGGTCAGCTGCCCGGTCACTTCATACAGCGCCCGCCGCATGTCAGAGTGAGGGGCGCCCAGATCGTGCAAGGCCTTGAACGAGTCGATGACGATGATCTTCGGGGCGATCGTCTCGATGGCCGCCCGAATCCTGGGCACCAGGGCGTCGATCCCCTTGGCCACCAGCTCGTCGCCGATGTCCTCATAGAGCACGTCGGTTCCCACCTTCGAGGCGTCGAAGAATGAGAACTGCTGCAGGTATCGCAGCGCCTTGGTGACCGGCTCGGACAGCGTCGACAGGTGCAGGATCGGTCGCTTCCCGCCGGCGTTATGAAAGACCATCTGTTCGATGAAGATGCTCTTGCCGGTGCCCGGCTGGCCCATGATCACGTTGATGGAATTGGCCGGAAATCCGCCGTGCAGGATCTCGTCAGCCTGGGCGTTGCCGGCACTGACCCGCGCCAGCGCGGGCCGTTCTGTTTTGGTTTCGTTCACGGGGTCGACCTGCTTTCCACTGACAGTTTCAGGGCAACTTCATTGACGGTGTTGATCAGACTCTCTTCGTCTATTGGCTTCATCAGGAAGGCGTCAGCGCCGGCCTGGCACGCCCGGTTGGCCGCCGACAGCATGCTGAGGACGATCACGCCCACCTGAAGCGTCGGGTCGGTCTTCAGCAGTCGGCACAGGGCCAGGCCGTCCAGCGCCGTGACCAGAATTTCGGTGATGACAATGGCGGACCCCAGACGTCGCACTCGATCCAGTCCAAGGTATCCGGTGTCGACCACATCGACCTCGTAGCCGACCCGCTTGAGAAAGAGCGTGATCAGGGCGCACACGTGGCGATCTCGCTCGACCAGCACGATTCTGGGCGCCGCTGCCGTCATGATGGCCGCCTCATTCCTCGCTTGGTCCGTCTTGGCCGCGTCGGGCAACAAATAGAGGGTCAAAGGCTCGCTCCCGCCGCGATCGCTGTCACCAGGGAATCGACGCCGACCGGCTTGATAAGATGCTGGTCGAATCCAGCGGCGAGGCTGCGCGCAATGTCGTCGGGTTGTCCATAGCCGGTCAAGGCGACCAGCCGCGGTATTCGTTTTCGGCCGGCCTGCCGGATGTGACCGGCCAGCTCGTATCCGTTCATGATGGGAAGACCGATGTCCAGCACGGCCACGTCGGCATCGAAGCTCTCCAGCGCAATCAGCGCCTGCGGTCCGTCGTAGGCGACCGCCACCTCATGACCAAGGGTGCGCAGCAGGTCAGCCAGCGTCTCGCCGGCGTCGACGTTGTCGTCCACGACCAGGACGCGCAGGACCCCGCTGGCCGGTAGGTCCGGCACGGCGACCAGGGACCCGCGGACACCCACGACCACGGACGGCGTGGTCTCCAGCGCCGGCAACCGGACCGTGAAATGGCTTCCCATACCCGGTCCGCAGCTGTCGGCAATGACAGATCCCTCATGCAGCTTGACCAGGCTATAGACCAAACCCAATCCCAGCCCCAGACCGCCTTCGGCGCGATCGATGGGACGTTCCCCCTGGGTGAACATGTCGAAGATCCGCGGCAACAGCTCTGGCTCGATCCCGATCCCCGTATCGATCACGTCGACCACAATTTCGGTCCCTTCTCGCCTCGCGGATAGATCGATCCGTCCACCGTGCGGGGTATAAAGCGCGGCGTTCGTCAAAAGGTTGGCGATAACCTGGCTGAGACGAAAGGGATCTCCATCGACGATCAGCCCCTGCGTGGGCACGTCCAGACACAGTCGATGGGCTCGTGCGTCGATGATCGGCCCCGCGCTCTCGATCGCCTTCGCGGTCACCACGGCCATCTCGACTGGACTGCGGTGCAGCGAGATCTTTCCGCGGGTGATCTTCGAGACGTCGAGAAGATCGTCGACCAGGCGCGCCACGTGACGAACCTGCCGTTCAATCACCTCGCGTTCATGTTCGGCGCCCGTCGCCTGTCCGCGCAGCTTCATCAGCTGCAGCGCCGTCAGGATCGGAGCCAGCGGGTTTCTCAGCTCGTGCCCCAGCATCGCCAGGAATTCGTCCTTCCTCCGGTCGGCGTCGAACAGCGCCCGCTCCGTTCGCTTCATCTTGTCGATGTCGGTGCTTGAACCGATCCACATGGTGATCTCCCCGAAGGCGCCGCGCATCGCGCACGCTCGACTGAGATGCCAGTGGTAAATGCCGTCGGCATCACGGAAGCGATGCTCGAACTGAAGCGGCTCGCCCGTCTCCAGCGAGTGCTTCCAGAGGCGGGTGTTCTCTTCCAGATCATCGGGATGGACCAGGTGGGTAAAGCCGAGGTGCTTGATCTCGTCGAAAGACAGCCCCGTGAAGTCGGTCCATTTCTTGTTCAGATAGTCCAGCGCGCCACTCGGGTGGGCGGTGAAGATCTTTTGCGGCATCGATTCGGCCATGAAGCGGAACCGGTCAGCGCTCCGCTGGGCGGCGTCCTCGGCGTGTCTCACGGCTGAGATGTCCACGACAGTCGCTGTCGCCGCAGCCTTGATTCGCTTCATGGCCCTCTGTCAATAAGGACCATTCCCGACCGAGCAAGGCACAGCGC
>JAXDMH010000228.1:0-2687 GCA_034666225.1 Myxococcales bacterium | reverse complement strand
ACGTCCCTGCTCCAAGCAAACCCATAAGGCGCGCGCGCCGTTCGGTGTTTGAGCACGGCAGGGAACCCCACCGCTCCCGCCCCCGCGACGAAGCGAATGGAGCCCCACCTCACGTCCCACCGCCCTTCGCCGTCTCTCCAACCCCGCCGGTGCGGCGGCCCGTACCCCGTCGCCTACGCCGCCGTGATCGCGCGCGCCCGCCGGATGCCCAGCAGCGGTGCCAAGAACTGTCCCGTGTACGACCCCGGCACGCGCGCCACCTCTTCCGGCGTCCCGGCCGCGATCACCTGGCCCCCTCGCGCGCCCCCCTCGGGGCCAAGGTCGATGACGTAGTCAGCGGTCTTGACCACGTCCAGGTTGTGCTCGATGACCAGCACTGTGTTGCCGCTCTCGGTGAGGCGCGCCAGCACCGCCAGCAGCCGCCGCACGTCTTCAAAATGCAGGCCCGTCGTCGGCTCGTCCAGCAGGTACAGCGTCTTGCCGGTGTCGCGCTTGGCCAGCTCGCGTGACAGCTTGATGCGCTGGGCTTCGCCGCCCGACAGCGTGGTCGCCGATTGCCCCAGGGCGATGTATCCCAGTCCCACGTCATCCAGCGTGCGCAGGATGTTGTTCAGCGTGCGGTGGTGTTCGAACAACCCCAGCGCGTCGGCGACGCTGGTCTCCAGCACCTCGGCGATGCTGCGGCCTTTCCACTTCACGCGCAGGGTGGCCTCGTTGTAACGCTTGCCGCGGCACACCTCGCAGGTGACGTAGACGTCGGGGAGAAAGTGCATCTCCACCTTGCGCACGCCGTCGCCCTCGCACGCTTCGCAGCGCCCGCCCTTGACGTTGAACGAGAAACGCCCCGGCAGGTAGCCGTAGGCGCGCGCTTCCTCGGTCAATGCGTAAACGTCGCGGATGGCGTCGAAGGCCTTGGTGTACGTGGCCGGGTTCGACCGCGGCGTGCGGCCGATCGGTTTTTGATCGATGTCGATCACCTTGTCGATGGCGTCGATGCCGGTCAGGCCCCCGTGCGCGCCGACGCGGTCAAAGCTGCCCAGCAGCTTGCGCCGCAGCGCCGGCTGCAAGATGCCGTTGATCAGCGACGATTTTCCCGCGCCCGACACGCCCGTCACCGCTACCAGCACGCCCAGCGGAAACTGCACGTCGATGTTTTTCAGGTTGTGCTCGCGCGCGCCCTTGACGGTGATGAAGCCCTGGGGTTTGCGGCGCACGCTGGGGACTTCGATGCGCTCGACCCCGGCCAGAAAACGCCCGGTGACGGATTTGGGATCGGCCTTCAGCTGATCGGGGGAACCTTCCGAGACCACCCGTCCGCCCAGGCGTCCCGCGCCCGGGCCGAAATCGACGACATAGTCCGCCGATTCGATGGTCTCCGCGTCGTGCTCGACGACGATCACGCTATTGCCGAGATCGCGCAGCCGGCGCAGCGTGGCGATGAGGCGCAGGTTGTCGCGCTGGTGCAGGCCGATCGACGGTTCGTCCAGCACGTACATCACGCCGGACAGCTCTGACCCCAGCTGCGAGGCCAGGCGAATGCGCTGCGCCTCGCCGCCCGACAGCGAGGCCGCCGCGCGATCCAGCGTCAGGTATTCCAGGCCCACGTCCAGCAGGAATCCCAGGCGCGCGTTCACCTCTTTCAAGATCTCGCTTGCGATCTGGGCCCGCGCGCCGGTCAACCCCAGGTTGCTGAAATAGCGGCTGGCCTCGGCCACGGTCATGGCGGTGACGTCGACCAGGCTCTTGCCCGCCAGCAGGACGGCCCGCGACTCGGGGCGCAGCCGCTGGCCCTTGCACGCCGGGCACAGCTGCTCGCGGAAGTAACGCTGGTACCACTGGCGCGTCACCTCCGACGACGATTCGGTCATGCGTTTCTTGATGGTGTTGATGACGCCGGCAAAGCGCATGGCCCACGAACCGCCGCCGTGCTTGCCGTTCCAGGTCACCTTCATGCGCCGCTCGCCGGTGCCATACAGCAGGACTTCACGGTGGCGCGCGGTCAGCGTCTTCCACGGCTTGTCGAGAGGGATCCCGAATTCGCGCGAGATGGCCGCCGCCACGTTGGCCGTCCAGCCGTGGTCGCGCCCTGTGCGCTCGCCCCACGGTTCGATGGCCCCGTCGTTGATGGTGAGATCCGGGTCGGGGACGATCAGGTCGGGGTCGACCTCCAGGCTGGACCCAAGGCCGTTGCAGTCGACGCACATCCCGAGCGGGCTGTTGAAAGAGAACGACTGCGGCGACAGCTCGGGCAGGCCGATGCCGCAGTTGGGGCAGGCGCGCGCTTCGCTGTAGGCACGCTCGCGCGTCTCGCCTTCCACGGCGACGACGATCGAGCCGGCGCCGGCCTTGACGGCCGCCTCCACCGAATCGGTCAGACGCGCTCGATCGGACGGGTCGATGCTGACGCGGTCGATGACGATCTCGATGGTGTGCTTTTTCTTCTTGTCGAGAGCGGTGACGTCTTCCAGCCGCTGGATGAGGCCGTTGATGCGCACGCGGACAAAGCCGGCCTTGCGCGCCTCCTCGAACACCTCGCGGAATTCGCCCTTGCGGTTGTCCGCCTTGCGCGCCATCAGCGTGGCCTTGGTCTTGGTCGGCAAGGTCAGCAGCTCGTTGACGATCTCCGCCGCCGAGCGGGCGGTGACCTCGCCGCCGCACAGGTGGCAGCGCTGCTCGCCGGCGCGCGT
>JAXDMH010000227.1:0-2529 GCA_034666225.1 Myxococcales bacterium | reverse complement strand
TCAGACGCTGCAAGGGCACAGTCGTTCCGGCGTCATCCATTTGCACAGTCCGCAAAGCGGCACCGGCGAGATCTATTTTCGCCAGGGGGCCGTGGTCGATGCGGAAGCGGGCCGACTGTCGGGTCGTGAGGCAATGTTCCGGCTTTTCTCCTGGTCGCAAGGGACCTACCGCATCGAACCGAAGAGCATTCGGCGCAAGGACGCCATGGGTCTGCCGCCCACCGCCCTGGTCATGGAGGGCATGCGTCGCCTCGATGAATGGCAGCGCCTGTTGAAAGACCTTCCTTCGCTGCAGACGGTTTTCGAGGTCGATTATCGGGTGCTGGCCGAACGGCTGGCGGAGATCCCTGACGAGGTGAACGGGCTGCTGCGGCTTTTTGATGGGACCCGCACGTTGCTGAACGTCGTCGATGACGGTGGCATCGGTGATGGCGAAGCGCTGAGTCTGGCCGGGAAGCTGTACGCGGAAGGGATCATTCGCGACGTGCAGGCGCCGGCCGAGCCGACCGCATCGGCCGAGCCGGCGGCCGAAGGCTGGCTGACCGAGGCGGCTGGCCCGTTCCGACCACCGACGGCAGCTGACGAGGCGGAGGCCTCCGCGCACGACGGAGACATTCACCGTCGACGGACGGGACCGATGGAACCGCTGGAGGGCGCGTCGCCCGAGGTGGTTCGTCACGATACGCCCATCGACCTGGTTTCTCCGTCGGACAGCGACGGTTTTTCGGTGGCACCGGCGAGCGAGCCTGCGGTCGCTGACCAGTCGCCGAACGATGTCGCCGAGCAAACACTGGTTCAAAAGGTCCTGTCCGAGGATGACTCGAACGACGAGGCGGCCAGCGAGGGTCAAGGCCCCGACGAAAGCTCCGACGACCCGATGCTGGGCTCCGGCGATCCGATGCTGGCCCAGACCCTGCGGCCGGCGCCATCCAGCAGCGCCATTCCCGACCGCCGCGAAGACGAATCTGCGGTGGTGATCCCGTTTGCCGATTCGCCCAGCGGTGTTCGCCGTACACTGCTTGCCGCCGGCGGTGTTCCGAACGCGGCGCCCTCGGTCGAAGGCGACACGCCCGAGTGGCCCGTCGAGACCACCGAAGAAAAAGCGTCTGCCGCCAGTCGGTCCACCGAGCCCGGGATCGGGCCGGCCGCAGGGGAGCTGGACAAGGGGGCACCGCTGGTCGATGAAGAAGCGGTGCAGGCTCTTCTCGCGGCGGCCGAGCCGATCCCGGCGCGGCTGCCCGTGACCGAGCCGCCATTTTCCGCGTCGGCGACCAACTGGATGAAGGACGGGGACACGGTCAGCCCATCCGAAGCGCTGGACGAACTGGCGCTGCCATCCCGCCATCGCGGACCGATCATGCTGATCGGGACCGCGGCGCTTTTGGTGGCGATCTTCGTCGGCGCGCAAAAATGGATGTCGCGTCCCGAGCCAGGCAAGGAGCTGGCCCGTCCCGCCGTCACCGGCCAGACGGCGGCGCCAGCAGTTGCAGAACCGCTGTCGCATGCAGCGCCCGCGTCCACTCCAGCGTCAGCAGGGCCAACGCCGGCGCCAGTCGGTGCCGCCGCGCCGATCACCGGCGAGCACGCGGGCGAGCATGCGGGCGAGACCGCGCCGGCTCCGCCCGCGGTGGATTTGCCCGCGGCGCAGCCTGCCGCGCCCGCGCCGAAAACACTACCGTCGAACGCAGCGGCCGCAGCGGTGCCTCCGGCTGCGTCACCTTCACCGCCAGCGGCGGCGGCTGTTGCGGTCAGCAAGCCGCCGGCAGCGTCGGGCGGGAAAGCGGCTGCGGCGGCTGCGGTCGTCGGCGATGCGGATCGCGACGCGAATTTTCCCAAGCTGCTGGAAAAATGCCGGGAGGCGTTTAGCCAGGGAAAGATGCGGGAAGCGACCACGGTTTGTACCGCCGCCAAGGACGCGAACACGGAGTCGGGCGACGCCTTGCTGTTGCTGGCGCACGCCGAGTTCAACCGCAACCACCTGAAAGAGGCGCTGCAGTGGGCGGAGAAGGCGATCAAGGCTGATCCGAATCTGGCCGAGGCGTACGTGATCTTCGGCGGTGTCCAGCAAGACGCCGGGAAAAACCGGGAGGCCAAGTGGGCCTACAAGAAGTATCTGGAGCTGGCTCCGCGCGGGCAGTACGCCGCCGACTTGCGCGCCATCGTCGACACGTTGTAAGCGACGGCTGCTGATGTTGGTTCTGGGGATCGAGACGTCGTGCGACGAGACCGCTGCGTCGGTGGTGGAAGACGGGCGTCGTGTGCGCTCGGACGTGGTGGCGTCGCAGATTCTGGTGCATGCGCCTTATGGCGGCGTGGTGCCCGAGGTGGCGTCGCGCCAGCACCTGGCGACCATCGTTCCGACGGTGCGGCGCGCAGTGGCCGATGCCGGCGTCACGCTGGCTGATCTCAGCGGCATCGCCGTCACCTGCGGACCGGGGCTGGTGGGGGCGCTGCTGGTCGGCGTTGAGACGGCCAAGGCACTGGGCTATGCGCTGGGAAAACCGGTGGTCGGCGTGAATCATCTGGCCG
>JAXDMH010000226.1:0-2797 GCA_034666225.1 Myxococcales bacterium | reverse complement strand
CCGCGCGCTGCGGTCCTCGGGTGATGCCGCGCGACAGGTCGCCCGTTGACGAATGCGACCAGCGCGACATCACCCTGCGGTCCGCTCGTATTCCGGAACTAACAGAGCGCAAGGAGAAACCAACCATTCACAATCCCTGCGATGGTGCACTAGCAGGCAGAAATCCGCGGCGGCGTGCCTGATCTGTGAGGTGCCAGGGTACTGACGACCATGCCGATGCCCTCGCGCGCCCTCAGGATCACGCCGCGCATCCTGGTTCCCGTGCCTTCGGGCGCAAAACCGGTGCGCCTTGTCGTCATCGAAGAGCAGCCGATCGTGCGGATCGGCCTGCTCTCCGTGCTGAACGCTGAACGCGACATGATGGTTCTGGGGGCCGCGGCCGACCTGACCGGTGCGCTGGCGATGCTGGAGCGTTGGTCACCCGACGCCGTCTTGCTGGATGCCGACCTGACAGGCGACGATTGCCCCACCACCGTTCGTCGCTTGCTGGAGCGCGCGCCTCAGACCCGCATCGTGGTGCTGGCGCAGCAGGGCGGCGACGAAGAGATTCACCGGATCCTGGAGGCGGGGGCTTGCGGATATCTCTTCAAGAACGCGCCGGCGGAAGAGATTGTGACGGCCATTCGCGAGGCCCGCGCCGGGCGCACCTGCGTCTCGCCGCGTGCCCGCCAGACACTGGAGGAGCGCCGCCGCTGGCCCGAGCTGACCCCGCGTGAACGCCAGGTGCTGGCGCTGGTGGCGGAAGGCAGGTGCAACGCCACCATCGCCGCTGTCTTGAACATCACCCACGGGACGGTGAAGCTTCACGTGCGGTCCATCCTTGCCAAGCTGGGCGTCGAGGATCGCTCCCAGGCTGCCCTGGTGGCTTTGCGCCGGGGATTTGCGCGCCTGATTTCTGCCGGCTGAGCGCACGCGGCGCCCTCTTGCTCGATCAGGCCACCGGCTGCAAGGTTCCATCGGCCAGCAGTCGCTGACCGATGCGCCGGATCTCCGCCTCGCCCTGCAGCAGGCTCTCGACGCTGGTGTGCACCGAGTAGTTGCCCAGCACCAGGTCGTGGGGATGCTTGGCGGCCGAGCCGAGGACGAACCGGGTGTTGCCGTCGGCGACGAAGTCGATTGACCGCTGGCCGTGCTCGAAGATCGCGATCTCACCAGGCGTGACCGGGGCGGGCGTCCGCAGCGTCCCCTGATCCACGGCGACCCAGGCCACCTGGTGGCCCGCCGGCGGTTGACAGGTCCAGCGCTCGCCCGCCTGCAGGCTGACCGACAGGTACGTCATGGGCGGCGCCGCGATGGGGCTCTTCGCGCCGGCATACGCTCCCAGGATCACCCGCGCCGGACCGATGGCGGGGATCTCCTCGGGTTCGACGTAATGGCTGGCGAAGGGTCCGTTCTCCAGCTCGGGCGGCAGCGCGACCCACAGCTGGAACACCCGGACCGGTCCCGGGCCGGCGGCGCCGGTGTGCCAGATACCGTTGCCGGCGCGCATCCATTCCACGCCGCCGGCGGCCACCACGCCTGACTTCCCGGTGGTCTCGGCGAACTGGATCGATCCCTCCAGCACCACCGTCACCGTGGCGATGCCCGAGTGCGGGTGCCACAGCAGATCCATCGACATCGGAGCCTCGCGGCCGCTGAAGACAGCGTGGTCCAGAAACACGAAGGGCTTGATGTCCTCGCCCAGATCCGACGGGCTGACCAGGCGGGTGATGGGCCCACGGGTGTGGCCGTGCGTGCGACGCACGATCTTGCGCGTGGAACTCTCGATCTGATTTTCCAGCACGACTTGTTCCGCAGTGGCTTTTACGACCATTCCACCTGTGGGACTAGACACCAATGTTGGAATCTCTGTTCTATTGGTGGAACAATCTCTGGATGGACCTCAACGAGATGATCGTGTTTGCGCGTGTTGCCCACGCTGGCAGCTTCACCACGGCAGCGGCCGAAATGGGGATGCCCAAGTCGACGGTCAGCCGGAAGGTGACCGACCTGGAAGAGCGCCTGAAGGCGCGGCTGCTCAACCGGACCACCCGCAAGTTGAGCCTGACCGACGTCGGCCGCACCTATTACGACTATTGCGCGCGCATCGCCGCCGAGATCGAGGACGCCGAACGAGCGGTGAGCAGCCTGCAGGAGATCCCGCGCGGTCTCCTGCGCGTGACCGCCGGCAGCAACGTCACCTTCCTGGGTCCCATCGTCAGCGACTTTCTGAAGCGTTATCCAGAAATTGATATCGAGCTGTCCTGTACCTGGCGCACGGTGGATCTCATCGAGGAGCGCTTTGACCTTGGGATTCGTGTCGGGCCGCTCGCGGATTCGACGCTGATCGCGCGCAGCCTTGGCAGCGTGAAGTGGTTCCTGGTGGCGACCCCCGGGTATCTGAAAAAGCATGGGCGCCCGCGCTCGCCCCAGGACTTGAAAAAGCACGCTTGCGTCTTTTTTCGCGCGCCACCGGGGACTGGTTTACGCCTGGAAAACGGGGCCAAATCAGCGCAGGTCGTGCTGTCCCCACGCTTGCTGGTGAACGATATCGATCTGGTTCACGCGGCGGCCGTCGGGGGCGTGGGTGTCGCTCTGCTTCCCGCGTTTCGATGCCTGGACGACATCCGGGCGCGCAGGCTGGAGCGTGTGCTGCGCGGCTGGAGTCCGCCCGCGATTTCGGTTTACGTCGTCTATCCCGGCACGCGGCACCTCTCGCCCAAGGTGAAGACCTTCGTCGACCATCTGCACCAACGCATGACGCCGCCGCCGTGGGAGCTCGGACCCGTCCCGTGACCGGCACCAAGTGGCGCATCAG
>JAXDMH010000225.1:0-4185 GCA_034666225.1 Myxococcales bacterium | reverse complement strand
CTTCTTCGTCCAAGCAACCCGCAGCAGCCGCCGCCGGCTCGTGGGTAAAAGACGAGGGTCCGCTGGCGGCGCAGGGTCTGGCGGAACTCGGTCGCTTGGTTCGGCGGGCGACCCCCCGTTGGGCGATCGTGGCGCTCCTCACGATGGTCGTGGCCGGCCTGGCCGGTTTCAAGGCGGTGTCCCGGCCGCCTGAGTTTTCGGCGGAGGTGGTGCTGCGCATGGTGCAGGCCCCTGAGCACCGCACCGCCATGTCGACGGAACAGCTGCGCGATCACATATGGGAAGAGGTCTTCACCGGTCCGCGGCTGCTGGCCGTCATCAGGCAATTTAACTTGAGCCCAAGATGGGCCGAGAAGGATCCCTCCTACGCCGTGGGAGAATTTCGGGACGCCATCAACGTGACCATCTTCCAGAACGATCTGATCTCCGGCGCCGAGATCCGGCATTCGGCCCGGGTCGGCATCGGCTTTCGCAGCGGCGTCCGTCAGCTGGTCCTGCCGGTAACCCGCGCCCTGGCCGAGCTTCTCATCGACAGCCAGGGCAAACAGCGGAGGGCCACGCTGGAGGCCCAGCTGAGCAGCGCCAACCAGGCGGTCCAGCGCTCCACGGCGCAGGCCAATGACCTTCGCAAGGCGACCACGGATGCGTCGTCCGAGACGGCGCCGGGCGGAACGCCGGTCGGCGTGGCCATCGCGGCGCTGCGCGGGTCCGAGGATCGATTGCGCATCGCACAGACCGAGGCGGTCGCCGCTGCCTACCGGTTGCGGGCGGCGACAGAAGGGCATGCGGTCCGCTTCGAAGAAGTCAATCCGGGTCGCGAACCCCCATTGCCTCGATCGCCCGCGATGACGATGTTGTTGACTGTCTTGATGGCCGCGGCAGTCGCTTTTCCCGTGTGCTTGTTACTTGTTGGCGCCTTCGACCCTTACTTGGCCGGAGGCGACGACGCGGTGAGGGCTGGAATTCCGGTCCTCGGGATCGTTCCCGGAATTGCCGGGCCCCGGCCGGGTATAGGCGACGCAGAAAAACCCAGTGTATAGTTTTATTGTATGAAGGCTGACCAAGAGCGCAGTCCCAGAGAATACTTACTTCTGGCGTGGGTATTCGTGCGGCGAGCGCTTCGGGCGGTCCGCTGGGGAGCGCTGGCGTTCGGCCTGGGAATGGCCGTCACCGCGGCTGTTGTTTTGTCGGCGCAGCGGACCTTTCGTTCCGAAACGGTCCTCATGTACGACCGGGGCGTGCGGGCAGGGGCCGTGGTCGGGGGCGCCGAGGTCGATTCCCCGCGTCAGGTTGCATTGCGCATCCAGGACATGATGATGTCCCGGCAGCGTCTGCAGAAGGCCATCGAGGATTTCGGTCTTTACCCCGGCATTGTCAGCCAGCACGGGTACGTGGATGCCGTCGATGAAATGCGAAAGCATCTCAAATTCACCGCTCGTGACGGTTACACCTTTCACCTGTCCTACGAGGCCGATTCGCGCGACCAGGCGCAAAAGGTGCTGACGTCGCTGGCCAATGGACTCATCGACGAGGACAGCGTGACGCGGCGGCGCGAGGCAGAGTCGACCAAGACCTTTCTGGACGCCGAGAAGAAACAGGCCGATTCAGATCTGAAAACGCGCGAATCAGCCCTGTCTGTGTTCTTGACCCAGCATCCCGAACTGGCCGCGGAATCGGCGTCGGCGGCCAGCGCCGGTGGCGCCATTCGCGCGGCGGATCGCGAGCGCTTCTCGGCCAACCCGGCCGAGCTGGCGGGACTGGAAATGCAGGCCTCGCAGATTGAAGAGATGATCACCGCGGCGTCGGCATCTCGGCCGCTGCCGGCGGCCAGCGCGTCGCCTTCGGAGCAGGCGGCGACTCTGGGTCGTTCGCAGGCCGAGGCGGCTCTGGCGCAGGCCCGCCGCGATCTGGCCGACAAACGCGCCACGTACACCGACGAGCACCCCGACGTGAAGAACGCCCAGCGCCGGGTCGTCGACGCCGAGTCCGATGTCCGGCGGGCCATCGCGGCCACGGCCGCGGTCGTGCATCCGGCCGCCGCCGGCGCGGCGGCGCCGGACGACGATCCCAATGGCACCTCCCGGGTGTCGTCGTTGCGCCGGGCGCTCTCCGCGGTGCGCATGCAGATCGGCACCATTCGTTCACGTTCCGCCCCCAAGCCCGTTCCAGCGCCGAAGACGTCGCAAGGCGTGGTCGCCGTCGATACCGAATGGACGCGCCTGTTCCGCGAGGTCTCCGAGGCGCGCGAGCGGCAGTCGCAGCTGGAATCGCGCCAATTCCAGGCCGGCCTGGTCGCCACGCTGGCCAGCAGCGGGGAAGCGGGACGTCTGGTGGTGATCGATCCGGCGTTCAAGCCCACCCAGCCCGTGGCCGGCCGGCGCGCCACCACCGCGCTTCTGGGCGGGGCGGCCTCGCTGATCTTGGCCATGCTGGTGATGCTGGCCATGGCCTTCCTGGACGAGCGGCTTTACTCGGTGGCCGACGTGCAGCGGGTGATAGGCGATCAATTCGTTATTCTGGTCCCCAGTTTGCCGTCTTCGGAGCGCAAGATCTTGCCACCTTTCGGCGGCGACGAAAGATAGACGTCCATGGCGACCCGTCCTTGGCCTCCCAGAGTCATAAGTCAGGACGGCACAGTTGCGCCCAATTCGCTGACGACCACGCCGCCGGACAGCACCGCGCCACCAGCAGCCGCGCCCGACGCCCGGCCCGCGGGCGGTGCGGCTGGATCGTCAAAGCCGGCATCGTCGCGCGAATCGTTGTCGCCCAGAGCCGGGGTCCCAGCCGTTCGTCAGGAGCGTGAACGCGAGCCAACCGCCCGATCCGTCACCGCCGCCCGCACATCGCGCGTGGCGGAGGCCGTGCACGAAAACGGCGCCCCGTCCCCGTCGACGTCCTCGACCAGTCTTCAGGTGCGGCAGGCGCGTGGGTTGCTGTTGCCGGTCCACGACCGCGAACAACATCCCACCAGCGTCAGGTCGGATGCGCCGCCCCTCGAGTCGCAGTCGCTGGCCGTCACCGGCAAGGACGGCGAGATCTTCTTCGTCAAGCACACCATGGCCGAGCCAACCGATGCACGGCTTGCCTTGGTGCACAACCGGGATTCGGCGCGGGCTGCCAGCTATCGGCTGCTGCGGCAGCGGCTGATCGAGCAAGGCGATCCCAAGGTCATCCTGGTGACCAGCGCGCGCAACCGGGAAGGAAAGACCACCTCGGCGACAAACCTGGCTCTGGCTTACGCCGAGCAGGGGCGTTCGCGTGTGCTGCTGGTCGAGGCCAACTTCCGCGCCGCCTCCCTGGGGGAGGTGTTCGGCTTCAAACCGCCGCGCTGTTTTTCGGTCCAGCTTGAGCGGCACCGCACGCGGCCTCTCGATCCCTGGGTCGTCGTTCAGGTCGCGCCGACGGACGTCCACGTCGTGGCGGTGCATCCCAATTGCTGCCCTTCGTGTTCGCGCGTGCTGGCGCCGGGCGCTAGTTTCTGCGGAGACTGCGGTCGTAAGGTGCCCAACGACGCCGTCAGGTTGGATCGCGTGACCTTCGCGGCGTCGATCGAACGCTTTCGCAAGGCCTTCGATTACGTCGTGATCGACGGACCTTCGGTGCTGGAAAGCGCCGACGTCAATCTCATCCAGGACACCGCCGACGGTATCATCATGGCCACCCGCAGCCGCCACTCGGACGCCCGCGCTCTGAAACGGGCGATGGATCAGGTCTCGCCCGCGCCCGTGCTGGGCGTAGCTCTCGTAGAGGACTGACCCCCCTCGGAGGGGACTGAGCCCCCTCATAGAGGATTGATCCAGAGAAGACTCGGTGGCTAGGTGCGCGTGGCGTCCAGATACCAGCGCGCGGTTCTACGCAGTCCTTCCGAGAAAGGGATGGCCGCCGAGTAACCCAGTCGCTGGCGGGCCTCGGAGATGTCGGCCAGCGAGTGCTTGACGTCGCCGACGCGCGACGGTCCGTGATGGACCTCCAGCTGTTTGCCCAGGATGGTTCCTATCTGAGCAATCACGTCGTTGAGGCTGGTGGCGGCGCCGCAGGCGACGTTGAACACGCGCCCCGAGGCTTCGGCGGCGGGCGCCGAGGCGGCTTTCAGGTTGGCCTCGACGGTGTTGTCGATGAAGCAAAAATCGCGCGACTGGGTGCCGTCACCGTGGATGGTCAACGTCTTTCCCGCCATCCCATGGG
>JAXDMH010000224.1:0-3040 GCA_034666225.1 Myxococcales bacterium | reverse complement strand
CCGGTGCCGATGGCCCAGACCGGTTCGTAAGCCACGATCGACCGCCCCAGATCGGCGGCGGTCAGGTCAGCCAGCGCAGCGTCGAGCTGCGCGCCGACACGCCCCAGCGTCTCGCCGGCGTCACGTTCAGCCAGGGTCTCTCCGACGCAGATGATCGGCGACAGGCCAGCGCGCAGGGCCGCTTTGGATTTCAGGTTCACGGCGGCGTCTAGCTCGCCCATCAGCTGACGGCGCTCCGAGTGCCCCAGGATGACGAACTTGCAGCCGGCATCCACCAGTTGCGGCGCCGACACCTCGCCCGTGAACGCGCCCTTGTCCTCCCAGAAACAATTCTGTCCGGCGACCGCGACCGGTCCACCTTCCAGCCGTCGGGCCACCGGGTGGATGGCGACGAAACTCGGGGCTACCACCACGTCGACGTCGCGCAGGGTGGCGACGCCGTTACGCACCTCGGTCGCCAGCGCCACCGATTCGCTGACCGTGCCTTGCAGCTTCCAGTTCCCGCAAAAGAACGGGCGGCGTGCTTTGGAACCCGAAACCGATCCCATGGCTGGCCTAGCTCTCCAGCGCGGCCAGGCCGGGCAGCTTCTTGCCCTCGAGGAACTCCAGCGAGGCGCCGCCGCCCGTGGAGATATGCGTGATCTTGTCGGCGACCCCGGCCTTGTGCACCGCCGCCACGGAGTCACCGCCACCGACAACGGACAGCGCCCGGGTGTTCGCAGCGACGGCATTGGCCACCGCCAGCGTACCGGCCGCGAACGGTTCCGACTCGAAAACGCCCATGGGTCCGTTCCAGAAGATGGTCTGGGCGCGCGCGATGGCGTCGCTGAAACCGCGCGCCGTCTCCGGACCGATGTCCAGCGCCGCCAGATCCTCCGGCACCTCGCTGGCCGATACGACGCGGCCCGATTCCGCCTTGATGCCGGCCGCGGCGACGGCGTCGCGGGGCAACAGCACGTCGACGTTGGCCAGCTCCGCTTTCTTCAGGAACGAACGGGCCAGCGCCAGTTTGTCCTCCTCGACCAGGGACCGGCCCAGGCGTCCGCCCTTGGCCTTCAAGAACGTGTTGGCCATGGCGCCACCGATCAGCAGCTGGTTCACGCGCGAGAGGAGATTTTCCAGCACGCCGATCTTGTCGGACACCTTGGCGCCGCCGATGATGGCCAGGAACGGACGATCGACGTCGCCCAGCAGTTTGCCCAGGAACTTCACCTCGCGCTCCATCAGAAGGCCCATGCCTTTTTCGGAGACGAACTTGGTGATTCCCACCGTCGAGGCGTGCGCGCGGTGCGCGGTGCCGAAGGCGTCATTCACATAGACGTCGGCATAGCTGGCCAGGGCGCGGGCGTACGTCTCGTCGTTGGCTTCCTCGGCCTCGGTGAAGCGGAGATTTTCCAGCAGCGCCACGCCGCCGTTGCGCAGGTCGGAGACGACCTTGCGGGCGCCGTCGCCCACCGGTTCGTCGGTCAGCGTGACCTCGACGGCCAGCAGTTCGGCCAGGCGGGCCGCCACCGGCAACAACGAATACTTGGGATCCGGTTTGCCTTTGGGCCGCCCCAGGTGCGACGCCAGCACGGTGCGCGCGCCTTTCTCCATGGCGTAGCGGATGGTGGGGAGGCTCTCGCGGATGCGGGTGTCGTCGGCGACGCCGCCGGCGGGGGTCAAAGGGACGTTGAAGTCGACCCGGATGAAAAGACGGCGACCGGAGATGTCCAGCTCGGAGATGGTTTTGATCGGCATGGGATGAAACGCTCCGACAGCGAAAACGGAGACGAGGGGGAAGCAGTAAACGTCAGGACAAACGTCAGGACAAAAAAAAGCGCGCCCTGGTCGGGGCGCGCAGAGAATGCTCGAAGAAAAAACGAAAAGCTAGGAAAATTTCCGCAGGGATATCGCGCCGATGCGCGCGGAAAAACGTTATGAAACGGTCTTAAGCCAGCTCGCTGTCGTCCTTGATATCGGAGGTGACCAAGCTGATCAGCTCGGTCGCCAGCGCGACGATCATTTTCGGTTCGTATCCATTCTGCCGAAGCTCTTTGTAGATCGATTTGGAAAGGATCTTCAGAGCCTTCTCACGGTTGGGTGCCGCTCCAGGGACGCCGTTGCGGCCGGGCACTGTTTGGGTAATCAGTTGAGGCATTCGAAACCCTCCTCCCAGAAGGTCGCGCCGACTATGAGCACGGGATGTGCCAAGCTCGGCCTCGTTGTAAGTTATTGATATTATTCAATCTCAATTTTGATGCAGGGCAGCCCGCGCGAAGCGCTGTACGCACCTGGAAAGGCGCCCAAATGTTTCTCTTTGTTAACATTTCGCGAAACTCCGTCGAGCCGGCAGCACAAAACCTGTGGAACCGATCACATCCTCCGTTGTCTGCGGGGTGCGAAGTAATTTTTGCACCCAGACGGTCGCCAGGAGCTGACTTCATTGATTTGTCCGCTTTCGTCAGCATGCTTGAAGCGTAGACTGGCTGATGACGCGGCAAGAAGGAGACGAGGCGTGAACTATTTCGTTGAAATTGCGCAGGTGGTGAACGGTCAGGTCGCCTCGGTCAAAACGCTCTCTCGACGCCGCGAATGGCGCGCCGGCGCAACCGCCGCCGCTTTCGCCCTGGCTGCCTTTTCGGCTGCGTTTGCCGCGATCACGGCCCTGCACGTGGTCTTTCATCGCGTGGTGAATGCGCCCTTCTATATCGCGCTTTGGGCCGCCGTGGCTACCGTGGCCACGGTTCTGGCGTGGCATCGCGCGCTGTCACGGGCCCGCCGATACGTCGTGGGGGCGGGAATCGACGATGATGCGTTCGCCTCGACCACCGTCGATCTGGTCCAGGGGGGAAGCGGCGGCGTCGGCCTCATGGTCGTGCCAGGAATGTCCGGGCTGCTTTTCGGTGGCCGGTCGCCGGTCGCTCTGGAAAGTCTGGTGCACTCCGGACGGTCGACGCGCGTGCCGATGGGCGCCGGGGCGCGCGCCGAGATCAATCTGGACGCGACCCGCTTCGTGGTCTCGGTCTCCGATCGGCGGAACGCGTCCGCTGCCGCCGAA
>JAXDMH010000223.1:0-3972 GCA_034666225.1 Myxococcales bacterium | reverse complement strand
GGCGGGCTGATCGTGGCGGCCGCCGCGCACGCGCTGTTTCACGGCAGCCCGGCGCGACCATTTCATCCGCTGCGGATTTTCGCCTTGCTGGCCTCTGGCGCATTGCTGCTGCTGGCGCTGGCGTGCGCGGTGGGGGGCGCCGTCGAGCGCGGGCGGCGGCTGGGCTGGAGAGCGGCCCTGGGGCCATTCGCTGCCAGCGCGCTGGCGGCCGTCGTCTTCAACACGCTGCTGCTGCAGGTCTCGCACAAGAAGGTGTTCGCTCACTATGTCGTGCTGACGCTGCCGTTCGTGTTCGTGGTCTTCGCGGCGCTGGGCCGGGCGGCCTGGCGCCACCGCGCGCTGCGATCGATAGCCATCGTGCTGGCGGTGATCGTCTGCGCCGGCGGCGTCGAGGCGACGGAAAGCATCTCGCGTCGAATCGACTGTCGCAACGGCCTGGTCGTCCACCGCGCGGTGATCAATCAATTCCTGCAAGACTGTTGCGCCGACGGAAAAGATCCCACGAAACCGCCCACCGCCATCGCGCTGGACATCGCGTTCATGGGCAGCCCGTACCAGTACGCCACGTTCGCGCGTTATGCGCTGAAGCTGCCTTTGCGCTGGCAGCGCGGCAGTTACCACTATCGGCTGCAAAAACGCGAAGACCCGCCGCCGCCCGCCTGGATCGGTCAATCGGTGCGAAACATCGGGCCGGTCAGTTCGTATCGCCTGCCCTGATCGAAAAAGCCGCGACAGTGCGCGAGCATGACCGGACCGTAACGGTTCGCTCACGGCACCCGTAGGCAGATCGCAAGCAACGTCACGGCGCGCATGTCGCGCACCGGCGGCGTTTTCCCTCAACGATAAAGGTAGGTGCCATGCGATCTCGTTATTGGAATCTGGCAATTGGGTCTGGTTTGTTTTTGCTGGCGGGTATGGGAGGCGCCGGCTGCTCCAAGGATGACGCCCAGCAGTCCGGCTCGGGCGGCGCGACGCAGAACGATGCCGCGGTGGACGTCACCGCCAGCGACGGGCCCGGCCCCGACGTCGTGGCGGCGAAGGCGCCCGCCGCCGCCTACGTGCTGTCCAACAATCCAGCGGGAAACGCCCTGGTGTCCTATGCGCGCGCCGCCGACGGCTCGCTCAGCGGCGGCACCATCACCGCCACCGGTGGAAAGGGAACAGGCGTCGGGCTCGGCGATCAGGGCGCGCTGGCGTTCGACGCCGCCAGCAATCTGTTTTTCGCCGTGAACGCCGGTGACAACTCGATCTCGATGCTGTCGTTGAACAGCGACGGGGCGGTGACCCTGCTGGACAACGTCTCGTCAGGCGGCATCAGCCCCATCAGCATCACCGAGCACGGCGGCTGGGTCTATGTCGTCAACAGCGGTGACGCCCCGGCGGGCGGCACGGCGCACGCGGCGAACATCGCCGGGTTCAAGGTGACCGGCAACAAGCTGATGCCCCTCAACCTCACGCAGCCGCTGAGCGCCGCGCAACCGATGCCGGCGCAGATCCAGTTCACCCCCGACGGCACGTTGCTGATCGTCACCGAGAAAGGGACCAGCATGATCGACGCGTTCCCGGTGCCGGCCACCGGCATGGCCGGTCCTGGAAAATTCCAGGCCTCCGCCGGGATGACGCCCTTCGGGTTCGAGTTCGCCGGCAACGTCCTCATCGTGTCGGAGGCGGCGGGCGCGGCGGCCAATGCCACCAGCATGAGTTCGTATACCTGGACCGCGGACGGCTCCCTGACCGCGAAGACGTCGCACCTGGCCACCACGCGCACCGCCGCCTGCTGGGTGACGGTCTCTGGCAAGTACGCCTATGCCACCAACACGCAGACGTTCGACGTGACCAGCTTCCGCGTGGAAGCCGACGGCGCGATCACCCTGCTGCAGGCGACGGCGGGAATGACCAGCCCCAACCCGATCGACGAACAGGCCACGGCCGACGGGTACCTGTACGTGCTGTCGGCCAAGGCGTCGGCCATCAACACGTTCAAGATCGGCCTCGATGGAGCGCTGACCAAGAGCGCGGATTTTTCGCTGCAGCTGACGACCGCGGCGGGGCTGATCGCGCGGTAGACGCTGGCGCTGGTGGGCGGGCGAAGCAGCGCCGCCCACGTCGCTGATCCGGGATGCGCATCTAACGAATGCCCCCGACCGTTTCAAACGGGAGACGGCCTGTTGCGAATTGGTGACAGTCCATGACTTGTCGCAGAAGCCGCCCGCCGCAATATCGCGGATTTTCTCTGGCCGAAGTTGGTGCGGTCCTTGCGTAGAATCCCAGCATGAAGCGTCTGGTGGGTCCGCTGGTTGCGTTTGCGCTGATTGCGCTGGGGGCGGGCGCGGCACGGGCGGACATTATCGCCGCGTATTTGCAGGGGGAAGGCGGACTCTCCAGTGCTTCTGCTGACAACGGCAACCGGACCGGCAGTCCTTCGTCGGGCAACGCCGGGCTCGGTTTGCAGTTGGGAGCACGGATTCTGATTTTCGAAGGCTATGTCGACTACGACAACTTCGGTGATGGGGCGGCGGTATCCAGGGGGATCATTGGGTTGCGTGGGGGATTTGGGACGTCTGGTTTGCGTCTGGTCTTGCGCGGTGGGGTAGGTGGGTTGGCAGAGCAAGGTGGAGCGCTGACTGCACGTATGCCGGGCGTCCCTGATCGTCATGGATTTGTAGCCAGAGCAGGGGCTTCATTGGAAGCCAAGGTGGCCACCGCTCTGTGGGCGGGCATCGGCCTCGACAGCGAGGCGTTCACCATCGCCACCACGACGGGCGGCTCCTTGAGCAACAACGCCGTGCACGGAACGGATCTGTTCGCGACGTTCCGGCTGCTGTTCGAGATCGGGATCTAAGCGCCTCACCACAGGAATTTTCTCCGCTCCCTGAGGTTCGGTCCGAATTCCTTCCGAGCAGAACGGACCGGACCACGAGGCCCAGTCAAGGCTAGACTTCTATCGCGGCATTGAAGGGCCTCGGGGGAGGACCGGAAGGCGCGGCAGGGGCGCTTCGTTCGGGAGCGACATCACGATCCGCGCCTCACCGCACAGCCTGCAGCGGAGAGGCGTCCCGTCCCTCGAAGCCGGGCGGTCTCCGATCGTCGCGGGTCGATCGTCCGGGCAGATTATATTCTTCGGGCCGCGCCGTGCGGTCCTCGCCCAAGGCCCTTCAGCGCTGCGAAGACGTCGGGCTTGATGCGGGCCTTGGGCTGCGGTCGCTCTTTCCAGAAAGATCCGATGCCGCTTCGATCAGCGACCAATCAACCCTTCAAGGTCCCTGTGACGAGATATCGAGGTTAGTAGCCGAGCGACGGTGGAACGGGCCGGCCGGCGGTGGTAAGCACGGGCGATGGGGCGATTTCTGCTGGTTTGTCTCGGTGGCGCTGCCGGCACGGGGGCTCGTTATCTGATCGGGACCTGGGCGGTGAAGACCTTCGGGCCGGGGTTCCCGTGGGGGACGCTGCTGATCAACGCGCTGGGATCGTTCCTCATCGCCGTCGTCCTGAACGTCGGCCTGGGGCGCGCCCTGATGTCCGCTGATCTGCGACTGGTGCTGGCCACCGGCGTGCTGGGCGGGTTCACCACCTATTCGGCGTTCAACTTTGAAACCATGCGCCTCTTTCAGCATGGCGCGACCGGCCTGGGGCTGGCGTACGCAGGCGCCACGGTCTTCGGGTGTCTGCTGACGGGAAGCATCGGCCTTCTCGCGGCGCGTTTGCTGCCGTGACGGACCGTGGACGCTGTGGCTTTGGCGGCGTTTCAACCGGCGACGCGGCGCTGGTTCGCGGAGACCTTTGGCGCGCCCACCGCCGTGCAGGTCGCCGGCTGGCCGCCCATCACCGATGGTCAGCACACGTTGTTGCTGGCGCCCACCGGCAGCGGCAAGACCCTGGCCGCGTTCCTGGCCTGCCTTGATCGGCTGGGCGCCGCGCCGGCGGGGCGGCCGCCCGGCGTGCGCGTGGTTTATGTCTCGCCGCTGAAGGCGC
>JAXDMH010000222.1:0-11999 GCA_034666225.1 Myxococcales bacterium | reverse complement strand
ACAAGGCGCGCCTGGATCAGCACATGACGTCGATCCGAGAGGTCGAGACCCAGGTGCTGGCCGTGCAACCACAGGTCACGTGCATGCTGTCCGACCGGCCGGCAGCCAACTTCAGCGTGGCGAACTCGAACATTCCAGCGTGGGGCAAGGCCAACCTGGACCTGATGGTTCTGGGACTGGGTTGTGATGTCACGCGGGTGGCCAACTTTTTCTGGTTCGCCATGGGATCGGGCGGCGTCACCTTCAGCTGGCTTGGCCACACCAATACCCACCACAATCTCGCGCACGGCAATGCCCTGAAAGAGATGACGGAGATCAACGCCTGGTTCAGCACGCAGCTGGCGTACGTGATGGGCGCGCTGGACAAGTACACCGACGTTGGCGGTGGGTCGATGCTGGACAACACCCTCATCCTTTGGTGGAACGAGCTCGGCAACGGGTCGGCGCACGTCTCCAGCCCGGCTCCGTACGTCCTGGCCGGCGGCGCCGGCGGTGACCTCAAGATGGGCCGCTACCTCGACTACACGGGCTCGAAGATCCAGAACAGTCAGATCCTGCTCTCGGTCTACAACGTGCTGACCGGCAGCCAGGACAAGGTCTTCGGCAGCGCGAAATACTGCCCCGGACCGGCGCCGGGGCTCTGATCGCCGCCCGTCACTCGCACGGGATGCTGTATCAGACGCGCAGGCAATATCCATTGCCTGCTCTCCGGGGAAGGCTCGTCTACTAGCTCATGGCAAATCCTTGCTGTCGGGCGGCGTCTGTTCTGGTCGCGACCTTGCCGCTGCTCTTTGGAGCGGCGTGCGCCAATACCGAAGGCGCCGGCGCCGGCGGGACGGGAGGCAGCGGCAGCGGTGGGGCCACCACCGGCTCCGGCGGCGCACTCGGCAGCGGTGGGGCGACCACCGGTTCGGGTGGCAGTGACGGCTCAGGCGGCGCCGGCTCGGGCGGCGCTGTCACGGGCGACAATGACGGCAGCGTTCAGGAGACGGCCAGTGATGCTCCCGCGGCCGACACCGGCGCGGTAGCCGATCCCGGCAAGGAGGGTGATGGTCGCTTCATGATCAATCGCCCACCCACGCCACCTGAAGCGAGCGGGCGGTTACCGGGCGTGATGGCCGGAACCATGCAGTCGCTACAGATCCCCGCCGCCGGTGGTTTCTCGGGCCGCAGCATCCAGGTGTACACGCCGGCCGGTTACAAGGCTGGCACACCCATCGCCTTCATGGTCTTCCACGACGGCGGCAACGACCTGAACACACCGGTCATCATGGACAACCTCGCCTCGCAGAAGAAGATGCCCCCGATGGTTGGCATTTACATCCCGCCGGTCGACCGCAGCCGTGAATACGACACGGTCAATGACAACTTCACAAAGTACATCACCGGCACTGTCTTGCCGGCGGTCGAGGCGCGCAACATCACGCTGACCAAGGATCCCGAAGCCTCCGGGGCCTGCGGCCACAGCTCGGGGGGCATCCTGGCCTTCACCATGGCCTGGTTTGAACCCGAGCGTTACCGGCGGGTGCTGACGCTCAGCGGAAGCTTCGTGCACCTTCAAACGCCGGGCGGCGATATGTACAACAACCTGGTGCGCACGACGATGCCGCTGAAGCCGATCCGGATCGCCCAGATCGCCGGCAGCATCGACGCGAATCCGCAGTGGGTACAAGCCAACGAGACCATGTCAGCCTCGCTGCAAGCGGCCGGCTATCACAATCGTTATCTCCTGATCAACGGCGGCACCCACAATCCCGCCTCGCAGAACAGACCGAACATGCCCGACCTGCTGACCTGGCTGTGGCGAAACTATCCAGCCACCGGCCCGACGATGTAGCGCCTTCCCGGCGTCGCTGGAGCAGCTAGCGAGTTCGACGGCGCGTGCGGCGGCGACGGCCAGCCAGGGCCAGCGTCGCCAGCAACAGAGCGCTCAGACCGGCCGCACCAGCGCCCGACTGGCCACCGGCGATCGAGCACCCAGAGTCCTTGTTCACCAATGACGGCGGCTCCGGGTCGGTCTTCGGCGGGGACGTGCCCGGTGCCTGCGCGTCGGCGCCGCCGCCAGTGGGCTCGGGTGTCGTTCCGCCGTCAGCGGCGGACGCTGGTGGATCGGACGCCGGGGGCGCGGCGCAAACAAGCGTGGGCGGCGGAGCGCTCTCGCTTCCGCATTTGATGATCGCGAACGGCGCCTCCTGCGGCGGCTGCCAGGAGGTCTGGCGTCCAGCGCGATCGGTGACCCACTTCACGCGCACGGCCAGGTCGCCCAGTTCCGCGACAGCGCACAGGGGAACGTCCGCGGTGCAGGCCCAGTGACCGCCGCAGGGCGCGCAGTCGATGCTGCTGCCACCGTAGCTGCTGCTGGCGTCGTCCGCCGGGGTCAACTCGTACGCCAGCTGGTACGCGCCGCTGGCGTCGTCGTCGATGTCGACCACCAACCGGCCGTGGGTCCACCCCGTGTTGTCGGCGGGGGGCCGGGCGGGCAGCTTCAGCCGCTCCGGCAAGCGAACCGACTTCACCATGGGCGCCACTCGATCGGCAGTGCAGGCCGGAACAGCGTCGACGATCATCTCCGCCGCGGCCAGCAGGGGATTCGGTTCCTGCGCGGTGGCGCGGTAGGCCCCTTCTTTCTGACAAGGCAGGGTCTTCAGAGTCCCGCGATAGACGCCATCCGCGCCGCGGTCCACACGGCCAGCAATGTCGACCAGGCGCGCAGAAGTTTCCGGCGCCGTGCTGGTTGGGTGCAGCACGATCTCGGCTGACGTGCCGGGGGTCGCGTCCTGCACACAATTCGGCCCCCCGAACGTGGTCGTCCGCCGGCAGTAGGCAGCCACGTCGATCTTTGCAGCAACCATGACTGTGTCGCCGGGCTGAATGCGCGCCGGCAGGCTCAGCTCCGAGATGACGTCGCCAAATGATGGCTCCTTGGCGTACGCGGCCAACGGAACTGCGGTGATCAAGGCAACGACCAGACCATGGACTGTGCGCATTCGGACCTCCGCACAGCCCTATGCCGGAGGTGGCGCTTTCGGACAAACGCCCGCGGTGACGTCAGAGGCAGCGGGCGACGCAGCGCCAGGTGCGATTGGTGCAGACGCACGTCTCGGGCATGGGGCCCGCCGGGCAGCGCGCGCTGCAGATCGCCTGGTTCATGGGACACGCCCCACCGTTGCGAACGTTGGCTGGGCAAGCCGCCCGCGCATCACCGCCGCCGCCGTCGGAGGCGTCGGCCGTGCCGGCGTCAGGCCGCGGACGCGGGCATGCGCCGCAGACGACGATGCCCGCCGCGTCGCAGGTGCACGTGCGCTCTGTTCCGCCTGGACAGGGCGCCATGCAGGTCGGTTCGGGCCGCATCGAACGACAGCGCGCGCCCGCCGTGCAGTTGGCAATCCCGCCGTCGGCAGCGGCGTCTCTGTTCGCCGCACCGTCCTTTGCGTCGGCCGGCGGAGTCTTGGCGTCCTCGGGGGGCGCGGCGTCCATCTCCCCCGGCTGGCCGGCCGCACCGCCGGATCCCATCATGCTGCCGCCGCTGCCAGGATTGACCGTCTCGCCGCCGCTGCCCCCACCCAAAGATCCGCCCGTGCCGGACGTTCCGCCGGTGCCGGAGGCGCCGCCGCTTCCGTTGACAACGGGTGTACTGCTGCTGCCGCCACAACCACCCAACGACGCCGCCAGTATTGATATCGCAAGGACAACGCGAGTACCGAGTCGCATGAGAGCCTCCAGATGCAAAATTGGGCGCAATTGTCGCGGCGGGCGCCGCTGAGCTCAGTGTTGTTAGGGGATCGTCAGGCGACAATTCTTCCCGTCGCACCCGGCCGCGATCGCGGGCGCTTTTCGCTTGCGCCGCCGTGGGATACTGCGGCGGCCGCGCTCGCCGGTTTCGCCGCGGTGGCTTGTCGCTTAGCATTGCGCTGGTGCGATCTTTGTTCCCGGCGTTCGCGGTCTGCTTGCTGACAGTGGTGACGGGGCTGGCGCAACTCGGCGGACCGGCCAGCGCCGCAACGCCGTCGGCGCCCTCCGACGTCGCCGCTCCCCCGCCCTCGGCCCAGAAGACCGCCTCCGGGCAGGCCACCCGGCTGGTCGTGCCCGGCACCGGCAGGAAACACCCCGGCGGCAACGACTGCGTGCGCCTCCGGTACGTCTCCTGGAACCGCCAGGGTGAACTGGCCGGCACGTCCAGCAACGACGACGAGGGCGAGGTCGAGTGCCTGCACCACATGTTGCCCACCATCGCTCAGGCGATGGCGCTGATGGTCGAGGGGGAGACGCGCCGGCTGTGGATCCCGAAGGCCCTGGCCTTTCCGCCCGACGACGACGATCCGCCTCCCGCGCGGGCCAGCGACCTCACTTACGACCTGACGCTGCTGGCGATCATCCCAGCGCCGCCGACGCCCCGGTCGCTGAAGGCGCCGCCGGCCCGCGCCCGCAAGCTGCGCTCGGGCGTGGCCATCGAGATCCTCCAGAAAGGGACCGGCGCCGTGCACCCGGCCGAGGGCCAGCAGCTGAGCATGCACCTGTCCGGCTGGACCACCGACGGGACGATGTTCCAGTCGACCACCATGGCCGGCGGTCACCCTGGCGAGTTCACACTGGCCGAGCTTTTGCCCGGCCTGCGCGAAGGCGTGCAGCAGATGGTGGTTGGCCAGCGGGCGCGGATGTGGATCCCCGCCGCGCTGGCCTACGGTGAAAAGCCGCGCCGGCGCGCCCAGCCCGCCGGCAATCTGGTGTTCGAGGTCGAGCTCTACGGCGTGCGGTGAGGCCGCTGTCGCCGACCGGCCCGCCGATGATCAGTTGAACATCAGTTGAAGCTGATCCAGTTCAGGTTGATGCCGCCGCTGTCCAGCACGATGCGCACCAGGTGCGTCCCGGCTGGAACCGTGGTGGTCAGCGCCTTGGTCACCGTCTGCCAGGTCTGAAAGCCAGTGGTGTTGGGCACGTTGATGGTGCCGCTGACGTTCACGCCGTCGACCTCGACGTGCACGGTCTGGGCTGCCGTGCTGGCCACGCGCAGGTTGACGGTGCCGACGGTGGCGGCGTTGCTGGCCGTGTAGACCAGATACTCCGTGGCCGCGGTCCAGCCGACGTTGAACCCGCCGCCGGTGTCGGTGGTGACCTGAATGTCCACGCCGTCGGTGGTGCGGTACTGCCCGCCCTGGTTGGTGGCCTCCGTGTCGTGATAGGCGATGCCTTCACCACCCAGGTCGAAATCCTCTGCCTGCACGGTGCCGGTCATGCTGCGCACGGTGCCGCCGAACGGCCCCGGGTTGGCGACGAACGTGAACCAGTTCAGGTTGATGCCGCCGTTGGTGGCGCTGATGGTGTCGAACGCCACGCGCACCACGTGGTTGCCGGCAGTGAAGAAGGCCTTCAGGTTCGCCGTCACCGTCAGCCAGGTCTGCCAGCCGTTGGTGTTCGGGATGGTGATGGCGCCGGTGACGTTCTTGCCGTCGACCTCCAGGTGCATGGTCTGCCCGGCGCTCATCGAAGCGACGCGCAGGTTGACCTTGTAGCTGCCGGCGGTGGCGACGGTGACGCTGTAGTTCATCCATTCACCGGCGGCGACGAAACCGACGTCGAAGCCGGTGCCGGTGTCGGTGGTGGCCTCGATGTCGACGCCGTCCGTGGTGCGGTACTGGCCGCCCTGGTTGGCGGGGGTGGTGTCGTGGTACCCGGCGCCCTCGCCGCCGATGTCAAAGTCCTCGGCCTGGATGGTGGTGGTGATGCTGCGCGGGGTACCGCCGAACGCTTGCGAAGTGCAGGTGGTCCCCCCGCACGAGCCGGCAGTGCACACGTCACCGCAGGTGCCGCTGTTGCCGTCGTTGCAGGTGGTGCCGTTCGGCGCCAGCGCGTCGGCGGGGCACGAGGTCGACGAACCGTTGCAGGTCTCGGCGGCGTCACACTGATTGGCGGCGGCGCGACAGACCGTCCCTGCCGCCTTCAGGCCGTCGGCGGGGCACGCCGACGACGAGCCCGTGCAGCTCTCCGCCTGATCGCACAAATCGACCGCCGCCCGGCACACGGTGGTGTTCGGCAGGAACGTGTCGGTCGGGCAGGCCGCCGACGAACCGGTGCAGCTCTCCGCCTGATCGCAGACACCGGCGGACGCGCGGCACTGGGTGCCGCCGGCGACGAAGGTGTCCGTCGGGCAGACGCCAGAAGAACCGGTGCACGTCTCGGCCACGTCGCAGGCGCCGGCCACCGCGCGGCAGGTGGTGCCCGCTGGCAGGATGGTGTCCGCCGGGCACGCCGTCGACGAGCCATCGCAAACCTCGGCGCTGTCACAGGTCCCGACCGCCGCGCGGCAGACGGCGCCGCTGGGCTTGATGCCGTCGGCGGGACAAGCCGACGACGAGCCTGTGCAGGTCTCGGCCTGGTCGCACAGACCGACCGCCGACCGACAGACGGTGGCCGCGCTCAGGAACGCGTCGGACGGACACGCCGCCGAGGAGCCCGTGCAGCTCTCCGCCTGATCGCAGACGCCGGCCGACGCCCGACAGACCGTGGACGCGGCCAGGAACGTATCGGTCGGGCACGTCGTCGACGAGCCAGAGCAGACCTCCGCCTGATCGCAGACACCGGCGGCCGCGCGGCACGTCGTCCCCCCGTTGCCGGCGACGTGGGTGCAGCTGCCGCTGGTGCAGGCGTCGACGGTGCAGGGGTTGCCGTCGTTGCAGTCCGCGGGCGTCATGCAGGTGGGCGCGTTCAGCGTGAACGTCAGGTTGTTCAGGTTGAACCCCGCGGTGATCTGAAAGACGCGCAGAACATGGCTGCCCGCCGGCAGGGTGACGTTGTTCTTGGTGACGGTGCCCCACGTGGTCCACGCCCCGGTAGAGGGGACGGTGATGGTGCCCGTGAGATCGGCGCCGGTTTCCAGCTCGATGCGGAACGAACCACCGCCCGCCATCGACGCCACGCGGCCGCTGATGTTGTAGTTGCCACCCGTGATGTTCACGCTGTACTTCAACCATTCGCCGGCCACGATCCACCCGACGTTGAACGCCCCTTCCGACGCCGCCTGCAGATCGACGCCGCCCTTGCGGAAGGCGCCGCCCTGGTTGGCCGTCTCGCTGTCGTGATAGGCCAGCCCTTCGCCGCCGTAGTCAAAGTTCTCGGCCTCGATCGTCCCCGGCAGTGACACCGGGGCGCCATTGAACGGCACCAGCGCGCGCTGACCGTACGCCGAAACCTGGTTCGAGAATGACCCGACGTAAACCTTGCCGTTGGCCGCCACCGGCGGGTTGTACTTGGCCAGGTTCCCCATGTCGTTGTCGGCGATGGTGCTGCTGTCGAACAGCGGGCCACCCAGCGTCTCGGCGTTGAACGCGTACAACACGCCCGGGACCACCATGTGGTTGGCGTCGCCGGATATCGGCGTCACCGCCCAGATGATCCCCGATCCGCCGGCCGACCCGCTGGCCGACATGGTCATGATCCCACCCGGCATGCCCAGCGGCGGCAGCTTGGTCCCGTTGGCGAACGGCGTGGTGGTGAACTTTCCCGTCGTTGTATTGAACCGATAGCCCTCCAGGAAGTCGTTCTCGCCCCACACGTACAGGTTCAGGCCCGCCGGGCTTTGCCACGCCACCGGCGTGTTGTGAATGTGGTGGGTCGAGTTGACCCTGGAGGTGTTGACGGCCTGGAACCACTGGGTGATCTGCGTGTCGCCGGCGGTCATGTGGCCCAGATTGCCGGTGTTCATCAGGTAGATCTTGCCCTCCTTGCTACCGGTGACGATCGTCGACGGCAGCCCGGGCAGGATCAGCGGCCCGGCAGAAGCGAGATCGTTGTCGGCGTTGTTCAAGGCAGCGAAGTTGCCGGGCGTGAAGTAGTCCGTGCGGCTGAGCGCGCTGGGCGCCAGCTTGAGCAGCGTCTCGCCAAAATTGGTGTTGCCGTCCCAGGTACCGTTGCCGGTCGCCGCATAGATCGCGCCCGACGAATCGACCACCGGCGCCGCGCCACCCATCCAGATGCCGCCCAGGCCGCCGTTGGGCGTGGTGACCATCTTGCCCGTCACGGACAAACTGTTCGAATCGAAAGCAGCCAACCAGCCCTGGAACGGCCCCTGGTCGCAGAACGAGGACCAGCCGACATAGATGATGCCACCCGACAAGGCCAGCGCGGGGCGCTGGTTGTTGTTGGTGGCGTTGAAGGTGACGTTGCCGCCGCTGGAGCCGTCGCCATTGCCCGGAAGCTTGATGGCGCTGACGGGGCTGGTGCCGTTGGTCGGGGCGGTGCCGATCACCACCACCGCCGGGTTGCCGCTGCGGTCGGTGCCATCGACGATGTTGATGGCGCGCAGGCGCTGAACCGTGCTGCCGCCTTCGATCGTGCGGGTGACGAAGAATATCGTGCCCGATCCCGCGTCGATGACCGGCGTGCCGATGATGCCGATGTTGCCGCTGAAGTCGTTATAGTTGCCGGCGCCGCAGGCGGGCTGGCCGACGTCGTTGTGGTTGGTGGGGCGACCGGAGCCGTTGAAGTTGCGTTGCCACAGAGGCGGCCCGCCGACGTCGGCGTCAAAGGCGTAGACGCTGTTGTTCACCGTCGCCACGTAGATGACGTTGCGGGTCCCGACGGCCATCGGCACTTGCGACGCGTACAGCACCCCGGCGTAGACCTGATCGTCAACCGCCACGGAAAACAGCTTCCCGAACTGGGACGGGTTCACATTGGAGGTGTTGAGGATGGTCTCCGAGAGGTTCGCGCCGGTCCGCTGGTTGTTGTAATTGCGGGTGAGAACATTGACCGGCCCCAGCGTCAGCGCCGACTGCTGTTCGGACGTGACGGGCTGATCAGCGTCATCGCTGGTGCACGACAGCGACGGAAGAAGTCCCAGAAGGGACAGCACGATGGCAGCCGATGACTGCCGAACAGAGGACCGGTGTGCAATTTGTTTATTCATTTTGTATCTTTCTCTTTTCGTCGAAAACCTGTAATCCGCGCAACGTATCATGAGACCAGACGTGTCCAAACGAAGGTTTGACATCGCCGTACATTGTGCGACCTCGATCGAATGAATCTCTTGCAGTTACAGGCGTCTTGGCGATGCTGACTGCTTTTCACCACGCCTTCCGCGCCGTCCCGCAGGATTCACAGGTGATCGGGTCGCGGTTCTTTCCGTCGCACGCGAGGCAGGCGGGGAAGTCGCGCTCCAGCGTCTGGAGAAGTACGAGCAGTTCGTGTCGCGGAGCGCGGCGCGCTCGTCGCTGATGAGCAGTGGCAGGGCCTCGGTGCCGCGCAGGACCAGTCGTTCGGGCGGGGAGCGCGGGTCGGGAGAATGGCAGGCGAGGCGCCCGTGGGAGTCGGTGCCTCGCCTGCCAATCGGTCACTCTTTGGTGGGTCTACTTTCCAGGCACGCCCCCGGTGCCTGTCGAGCTGCCGGCGTCAAAGCCGCCGGTCGTACCCCCGCTGCCGGGCAAGCCACCGTCCTTCGACGGCGGGAAGCCGCCATCGGGCTGGCCGCTGATCGGCGTCGTATCAGGCGGTGGGGGCGGGAGCATCTCGTCCGGGCAGACGAAGCCGTGCAGGATGCGCCCGCGCCGGTCGAGCTCGTTGAAGTGGCGGATCACGCCGGCCGGGAAGTCGGTCACATCCGCGCCGAGGAGGAACCCCGACAGCTGCGACTCCTGGAACGAGAAGCGCGGGCTGACCTGGAACTGAGAGCCGCCCGTCTCGCTCTGCGTGTGGCATCCATTGCAGGTGTTGCGCGCAAAACGATTGCGCGTCTCGGGGCTCACGCCCGGCACCTGCCAGGTGAAGAAATCCGAGGCGTCCACGTTACCGCCCTGGAACGACGCGCCTTCGAACATCAGAGGCACGGTGTGTTTCTCGGCGAGGATCGCCGGCTCGTTGGCGAGGACGAATCGCCCCAGTCGATCGGAGAAGTTGAAGCTCCGATCCGGCGTCAGCGCGACAGTCGCCGGCAAGAGCATGCCGCTCGTGGCGTCCAGGTGGAACTCACGGAACTCCCACGCGCCGCCGAGCGCGAAGAAGTCATTCGTGCGGACCTGCCCCAGGGCGCTCCCGTTCGTGCGTCCCGGCGCTGCGTCGCGCGCCGTGAAGCGCTCCGTGACCTTCTGCAAGGCCGCGTTGTACTCCTCGGACGGGAACGGCAGCGCGCGGAGGGCGTGCCACGCGTTGGCCAGGTCGACGATCGCCGCCTGCGAGGCCGCGGGGATGTTGTACTCGATGATCAACGTCGCCGACAGCACCTGGCCGAACGGCGCGAACCCGAACACGAAGCGACCCTCGCCGGCCGTGGACGCCGTGACGTCATTGAGGTCGATGCGGTTGACGATGGCCAGCAGCCGGAACGCCTGCAGCGAGAGATCGAGCTTCCCGTCCCGGCCCCGCATGCTGTCCAGAACCTGCTTGGCGCCCAAGCGCGCAGGCAGCGTGAAGCCGTTGACCGTCTGCTGGCTGAGGAACGACGTGAACATCGCCTCGACCATCGCCGGCGCGGCGTCTGGCGTCGGCGCCATGTTCTCCATCAGCTTGCCGAACGTCCAGGCTCCGCCCGGACCGGTGCGGACCGGATCGTCGACGACGCTGACGTCGCGAATCTCGAGCTCGCGCCGGGGCTTGATCGTGCACGGCGTCGAGTTGTCGAAGACCGAGAAGTTCACGATCTGGTTGAACGGCTCGAAGTTGGACGAGAAGAGCTCGGCGTTCACGAAGATCTGCGACGTGCCGAAGTCCTCGATGTCCGGTGAGGCGCTGGCGGTGAACGGCAGGTGCGCGGTGCCGGCCGCCGGAACAAATGCGCTCCCGAAGTTCGGGCTCACGATGATGCTTTGGTTCATCACGAACGCATTGAAGTTGAAGGACGCGTCGTCGCAGGAGTTGTTCGTGATCTGGACGTCGTAGCTGACGGGCGTTCCCGGCGGCACGGCCGCGGGATCGACTGGCGTGACATTCATCACAGAAGGCTGGGGCAGACACGTCAGCTTCGCGATCTCGGCGGGCGTCGCCGGGACGGTGTCGAAGACGACGTTGTCGATGATGCCGTCGATGCGACGGTTGCTGGCGTCGTTGCCCATGAGCAGCGGACCCACGCCGTCGCTGAGCCGGCCGACGACGCGCTTCGAGGCGGCCTCCGTCCCGTTGAGATACAGCTTGAGGAAGATGCCGTCGTAGGTCGCGGCGACGTGCGTGAACGTGTCGAGCGTCGCCTTGGCCTGCACGTCGGCCGCCTTGCCGTTGGCGAGGTTGATGACGATCTGGAAGTTCTTGCCGTTCTCGGCGAGCACGAACGTGCTGGTGCCGTCCTGACGCTTGCGGAAGATGGTGCGGACGCCGCCCAGGTCCGTCGGCTTGACCCACGCCGCGACAGTGAAGCCCTCGGAGAACACGAAGTTCGGCTGGTCAGGCACGATGACGACGTCGTCGTTCTCGTCGAAGCCGATGCCCGTATTGAGGACGCCGGGACGGCAGAAAGCCGTCACCGAGCGGAACGCCGTGTGGTTGCCGCCGAAGGTGCTGTCAGCGAGCTCGGTGCGGTTCATGTTGCAGTCATCGAAGCGCCAGAAGCCCTGGGCCTGCCCAGGGAAGCTGCGGGTCGGGCCCGTGCCGCCGTCCATGCCCGGCCCGGTCCCCGCGTCCACGGGTCCCGCGCCGCCTGTGCCCGGTCCCCCCCTTCCGCCCGCGTCCGTGGCGCCCGCCGAGCCGCCGCCCAATGTCGGGCCGCTGGTTCCCCCCATGCCTGGGGCAGGCGGAGGGGACGCCGCCGAGAGCGCGCTGCTCATGAACTGTGTGAGCTCGCCGTCGTGGAGGATGGCCTGCAACTCGGGGCTATCGTCGCCGTGATTGTCGCCACAAGCGCCGAGGCCCGCCGAGGCGAGCGCGAGTGAGCCGAGGAGTGCGCGGCTGTGCAGCCGGCGTCTCGGTCCGTGACATTCTTGTTTCAGCTTCATCGGGATCTCCTTTGTCGGTTGGGGAAGGGCGGATACGGAAAGATCGGGGTACGTTCGCTGACTGCTCGATCGGTCCTTGCTTGATCG
>JAXDMH010000221.1:0-5336 GCA_034666225.1 Myxococcales bacterium | reverse complement strand
TGCCGGTGGAACGGTTCGTGTTCGCCGTCTACGTTCCGTCGCGGTTCGTGCCGGCGAAGATCCGGTTGTTCGTCAAGGCGCTGGAGCAAGGCTTTCGGGAGCAGAACTCGGCCATGCCGGGGTAGTGGGAACGAACGGGCCGCCGTCACGCCGCCGATTTGGCCGCCCGTCCCGGCTGCACCGCGGCGATGTATTTGAGGTGCGGGTTGTCTTCCGCCGCCATGCGCATGTTCCATTCGTTGGCGTACCGCACCAGCGGCCGGCCTTCCACGTCCAGCACCGACGTCGTCGATCCCGGGCGTTCGAACTTTTCCAGGTTCACCGGCTCGCCTTCGATCCAGCGGGCGTGCAGATAGGGCAGCCGGTCGAAACCGACGTTCACGCTGTATTCGGATTTCAGCCGATGCTGGATCACCTCGAACTGCAGGACGCCGACGGCGCCCAGCACCGGATCGCGCTCCAGTCGGTGACGATCAAAGAACAGCTGCACGGCGCCTTCTTCCGACAGCTGGTCCAGTCCCTTCTTCAATTGCTTGCGCCGCAAAGGATCGGTCAGGCGCACGCGCACGAAGTGCTCCGGGGAAAACCGGGGGATGCCTTCGAACTCCAGCGGCACCCCCTGGCACAGGGTGTCGCCGATGCGCAGGTTGCCGCCGTCCCACAGGCCGATGATGTCGCCCGAGAACGCCTCGTCGATCAGCGTCCGTTCCTGCCCCATGAAGTGCAGCGGACGGGTCAGGGCCAGCGTCTTTCCGGTGCGGACATGCAAGACCTCCATGCCGCGCGTGAACTTTCCCGAGCAGACGCGCAGGAAGGCCACCCGGTCGCGGTGGTTGGAATCCATGTTCGCCTGAATCTTGAAGACGAACCCGCTGAATTGCGCGTCGTCGGCGGCCAGGATCCCGGTTGATGTGACCCGGGGCCGCGGCGCCGGCGCCAGATCGACGAAGCGATCCAGAAACGGTTCGACGCCAAAGTTGGTCATGGCGCTGCCGAAGAAGACGGGGGTGACCGCCCCGCGCAGAAACGCCTCGCGATCGAACGCGTTGCCCGCCGTCTCCAGCAGGCTCAGTTCGTCCAGCGTCTGGCGATAGCGGGTCTCGCCGGTGGTGGCTCGCAGGTCCTCGTCTTCCAGCGTCCCGGTCGTCATCTGGGCGCGCCGCGATCCCCCCTCGCCACGGTCGAAATGCAGCACCTCTTTGCCCCAGCGGTCATACACCCCGTAAAAGGTCTGCCCCGATCCGATGGGCCAGTTCACCGGGCTGCAGGGGATCCCCAGCACCCGTTCGATTTCGTCCAGAAGATCAAGCGGCTCTTTGCCGCCCCGATCCATCTTGTTGATGAAGGTGATGATGGGGATGCCGCGCAGGCGGCACACCTGAAACAGCTTGATGGTCTGTGGCTCGACGCCCTTGACGCTGTCGATCAACATGACCGCGCAGTCGGCGGCGGCCAGCGTGCGATAGGTGTCCTCGCTGAAGTCGTTGTGGCCGGGCGTGTCCAGCAGGTTGATGCGGCAGCCGCCGTAAACGAACTGCAGCACGCTGGTCGAGATGGAAATCCCGCGCTGGCGCTCCAGCTCCATCCAGTCGCTGGTGACGGCCCGGCCGCGGTTCTGTTTCACCGAACCGGCGACGTGGATGGCGCCGCCGTACAGCAGCACCTTCTCGGTCAGCGTGGTCTTCCCGGCGTCCGGGTGCGAGATGATGGCGAACGTTCGCCGTTCGGCCACTCGCTTCTTCAGGGTTTCGGACTCGTCGGGCGCGCTCATGTTGCGGCGTTCAGTCTAACCCGGACGCAGCGACGGCGGCAGCAATAGGCTGGGCGCCGCGGTGACGATCAACCACAGCTGATGCGCGGCGCGCGTGGCCCCGATGTGAAACAGGTGACGCGATTCATCGTCAAGGCCGAACGTGCTGGCGTTGACGTCGACCAGGATGACGTAGTCGAACTCCAGCCCCTTGGCCTGACGGATCTCGCTGACCTCGACGCCGGGGCGAAAGGCAAAATCCTGGGCCCGCACCCGCCGCAGCGACGGGACCTCGGCGCGGCGTAGGCCTTCGAAATACCGATCGGCCTGCTCCGGGTGGCGCGACAGCACGGCCACCGTGGCGCGCGGTTCGCTCTGGAACAGCGGGCGCAACGCCTCGGCCAGAAACCCGACGGCGGCGCCGGTGCCGGGAAAGCGATGCGCCTCCACCGGCGCGCCCGAGCGCGGGGCCAGCGGCGGCTCGGCGTCCGCCAGCGGGCCCATGGCGTGGCGGGCCACGTGCATGATCTCTCGCGTCGACCGATAGGCGATCTTCAGCGGCTCGATGGCGACGGTTTCGCCGGCCAGTGACAGCTGTTGCAGCACCGACCGCCAGTCAGCGAACCCGTTGTCCAGAAACAGCCGCTGGGCCGTGTCGCCGGCCAGCGTCACCGAGCGCTGGGCCGTGGTCTGGTTGATCAGCACGGCCAGCTCCATGGGCGACAGATCTTGCGCCTCGTCGACGAACAGATGCGACAGCGGGTGCTTGGTCCCGCGCAACAGCTGACTGGCGCGCAGCAGGATGGCCATGTCCTGCAGGTCGACGATGGGCCGTTCGTCGTCGACCCGCACGCCGTCGATGCCCACGTCGCCACGCACGTCGTCGTCGTCGGGGGCCGGCTCGCGCGCTGACCGTCGCTCTACCGGTTCGCCGGCGGTGACCACGGCCGCCACCCGCTCGGCCATCAGCCGGTGCGCTTCCTCGACGTCGGAGGCTGGCAGCGGCGCCTCCGCGTCACCGGCCACCGCCGCCAGCAGGGCAGGGCGATCGGTCAGAAGATCAGCCCACAGCTCGACCACCGCGCGCGAGTTCCGCCGCCGTCCGCCCTGCGCCACGCGCTCAGCCAGCGTGCGCAGCAGCCCCGGGTGACTCTTCACGCGCGTCACCACCGGCGGCGCGTCGTCGATGATGGTGGCCGTCAACCAGGGGATGGCCTTGCGCAATTCCTTTTCCGCCCAGCTCTGAAACGTCATCACCGCCACGCCGGGGACGCCCAGCGCCGGCAGCACCTTGCTGATGTACGCCGCCAGCCCCGAGCCGTACGTCACCACCAGCATCTGCCGCGCCGGGAAGCGATCGGGATAGGCGTACGCCAGGTAGGCGATGCGGTGCAGGCCCACGGTGGTCTTGCCGCTGCCGGCGCCGCCCTGGATCACCACCACGCCGGATTTTCGGCCGGTGATCACCTCGAACTGGCGCGGATCGATCAGCGCCGCGATCTCGGGCAGGTGGCGATCCAGGCGCTGGGCGCGCGTGGCCCCGGCGCCCAGCACGCCCCGCACCGCAGCCGCACCGCCGCCGGCGCCGCCACCCGGGCGCGTGGCCGTTCCTTCGCCGCCTGCCAGCACCGCTTCCGTCAGGTCGGCGCGCGACCACTGTCCGCCCTGCCGGCTCCACACGCCCTGCGGGCAGGCCACGCGCGTCAGCTGTCCGCCGTCGATGGTGACCGTGCGCCGGGCCAGCACCTCGCCCTCCACGTCGCGCTCGCCGAAACGTTCGTCGAAATCGCTGCCCTCTTCGTAACGGTAATAAAGCTGGCTGATGGGGGCGTGCCGCCAGTCGACGATGTTCACGCGCGCCGCCGCGTCGACGAAGGTGGCGCGGCCGATCATGATGTCCCGTTCAAAGGCGGGACGACCTTCCACCTGCTCGCGCAATCGCAGATGCCCAAAATAAGGGGAGGCGGGATCGACCAGGACGCTTTGCGCCTCCGCCCGGCGCAGCGAGATCCCCTGCATCCGCTCCATCTGCGCCACCAGCGCCGCCACGTCCTCCAGGCGCGCCTCGCCGATCTCGTCGCGCAGCGCGATCAGCTCCTGGTCGGCGCGTGCCGGCGAATGAGCGCCCGGCCGCCGCGGACCCTGCGCGCGCGCAACAGCAGTGGCGTGCGCCAGGCTCTCACCGACCCGCTGCAAGAGACGTTGTTCCTCTGCAGGGATGGCCGGGATGGCGGGAACGGGCGGCGTACCGTCGGCGGCGTCGCGGGGAGGCGAATCGGACATGCGGGGGAGGGAACTATAGCTCGCCGGGTTACGTTATCCTTGCTGTCGATGCCTCGCCCGGTGATCAAAGCAGGCAAATTCATCGCGGCGCTGGCCGTCGTTGTGGCCGCGTCGGCCGCCGCGTCGGCGGCCGCTCGTGCGGTGCTGGGGGGCGGCCCGTCGTCGACGCCGGCAACGCTGCCACCGGCGGATCCCGCGCCGATCACGCCCGCCGCCAGCGCGCACACCGCCGGCGACGCGCGCCTCTTGCCGCTGCACGAATTCGAGGAGACCCTGCGCCGCCAGACTGACTTTCGCGCGCTGCCCACCGGCGACGCCGTGACCGGCCCCGATCCTTACGTCGTGCGCGCTCTGCCCGCCGCCGCTGCCGTCCCCGGCGCCCCGGGGGCCCAGCGCCTTGTCTCCATCCTGCGGGGTGCCGCTCTGGTCGTTCTGCTGGACGCCGATCTGCACGTCACCAGCCGCGCCGCCACCCCGCGCGCGCCGACCGGTCTGGCCGTCGCCGACAACGGCGACATCTTCGTGTCGTCCGAACTGACGCCCGTCATTGCGCGCTATCGGGTCACGCCCGCTGGGCTGCAGCCGACGGGAACGTTGACGCTGCCCGCGGGCGCCGGCGTCCGGGCCCTCCGCGATCTGGTCGCCGGCAGCGGCGCAGGCATCTTGTACGCCGCCGATGAGATCGGCGGCCGCCTGCTGACGTTGCGCCTTTCACCGAAAGACCCGGCTCCCACCCTCGGCCTGACCGCCACCCCAGCCGCAATCGCCGTCGGTCACGGTCCTTTCCGCCTGGCCCGCGTCGCCAATCTGTTGCTGGTCGATTGTCTGCTGGACCACACCGTGGTCGCCTTCCGCATCGGCAAGGATGGCGCGCCCGCCCAGGAGCTGGCGCGCGTGCGCCACGACGGTCCCCTCTGGTCGTTCGACGCCGTCGCGCCCGACGACGATCACCTGTTGTTGCTGGTGGGCGGCGTCGAGGACCACCCCCTGGATCGCACGGGAGGCTCATTCGGCTACATCGATTCGTTTTTGACCGTCTATCGTCTCGACACCCGCGCGCCGGCGCCACCCGTTCGTCTGTCACTGACCAACTTGTCGGCGCTGGGCGTGGTGACTCCCAAGGTGGTCAGCGCCCGCCTTGATCCCGACGGCAGCCTGCACGCCGCGGTCACCGGGTACGCCACCTCGCCGCTGCTGCTCCTGACCTTTCCCAAAGACTTTCACGCCCAGCCCGGCGTCGTCACCCAGGACCTGGTGCCGGGAACCACGTCCATGGTGGCTCGCGCCGACGGCACGCTGGTCT
>JAXDMH010000220.1:0-5467 GCA_034666225.1 Myxococcales bacterium | reverse complement strand
CCGGCCGGCAAAGCCGGCCTACGCACTACGCGCTCCTAGCGCCCGGTTACCGAGCGAAGCGTACTTCGAAACCGGCTCCGATCCGCAGGGAGACGGGCGGCGCCGTGTACAGCGTCCCCAGGTTGCGCACGTTGAATCCCGGCCGGAGAAACGAGAAGACACCCTCGGCTCCCAACCACAGCGAGACGGCGTCCGCCACCGGCAACTCCAGCGCCGGGCCGACGACGACGGCGCCCCACAGGCTGTGCGAGGTGGCGTTCTGCTGGGCGCCGAATCCCTCGCCACGCATGAAGCCAAGCTCTCCGCCGAGACAGAGCGGCAACGAAACCGCGCGCGCCGGCAGGACGGCGCAGACGCGCGAGGCGCCGCTGAAAAGTTGCAGATGCGCGCCGACGGCAGGCGGTTGCTGAAAGCGGGCGTCGCCACCCCAGAAACCGCGGCCCGTCAGCTCGGCCCGCCAGCGCGACCGCTGCAGCCAGACGGTCAGCGCGGCCCCGGGCGCCGCCGCTGGGAGCAGCCTGAAATCAACAGCGCCCTCCGCACGCACGCCGATCTGGGCGCCGCCGCGGGCGGCGGGCTCCGGCGGTCGAGCCGCGCGTTCGCCTTCGATGGGGGGCGCAGGCGCGCCTGGTGCCGGCGCCTCCACGCCGGGCGCAGTCTCCATCGCTCGCGCCGCCGCCTCTGGATCCGTCGTCAGGGCCACCTTGAGGCCGGTGGCGTCGGCAAGCGAACTGCACAGCTTGGCGACCAGCGTCTCCTCCGCGACGTGTTGATTGGATGTCAGGACAAGTCTCAACTCCCAGTTGCCTGCTTCGTTGCGGCGAACCTTGGCACGGGCGGACACGTGCTGCGCCCGTGGCGTGTCGAGGGGTTGTCCCAGCAACCGCTGGGCGTAGTCCCTGACGCTGTCCGCGCTGGGGCACTCCGGGGGCGCGTCCCACAGGATCTCGACGGCGGTCTTGCCGTCGGACGCCGCGAAGAACAAGAGGAAGAGAATGAAGGAAGGCGAAATCAGCAGCGCCGTAGGTTAGCCTGCTTAAGGAATCCCGTTCAGGTTTTCTGGCGCCACCCCGAACATGTAATTGCAGACCGCTTTGTAAGTGGTCTCATTGCACGGCGAGGCGTGACCACCGCCCTGGACGAAGATCCGATGCGATCCGCCGTAGGGTGGCCCAACAGACATCGAAACGGGCATGCCGGTGTAGCCAATCTTGTTCATGGCGTAGAGGTGCTGCGGATACTGGTCATCAATGGTACCGGTCAGCGTGTAAAACCGATCGGTGGGCGTGGCTGGCGTCTCGGCCAGCCAGTTGGCGGAGATCAGCCCGGCCGAGCCCACGCACGCGGGAAATGAGTTGCAGGTGTTCTCTCGCGGACCGGAGAACGACACCGAGCGCGAGGCGCGCACGATCATCGAGAAGCGGGGGGCGTTGCTGGCGCCGTGTGAGAAGCCGGTGAAAATCACGTCCGACCAGCGCACGGTGCCGTCGGTGTTCAGGAAGTAGCCCCAGTCCTCGTTGGGGTACTGCTTGTGAAGATATTTGAGCGCCATCTCCGTGCGTTTGGCGACGCCGTCCGACGGCACCATGTGAATGTTGGCGAAGTCGTATTTGTGCGTGTGTTCGATGCCGTCGAAGACTTCGCGGCGGGCATCGCCGTAAAAGGCCGCATCGTTCTTCAGGATGTCGTAGTTCTGGAACGCCGCGATGCCCAGAACGTGAAAGCCCCTGGGCACACAGAAATTGCCGGCCGAGCCAATGCCGCCCGCGGTGGTGCCCACGCCGTCAAACGGCAACACCAGCTTGCCGACCATCTTCGCCGAGCGCGTATCGACGACGGCGATCTGCGTGTTGTCGTTGAACGACACGGCTGGATCGGCGTCCTTGGTGCGGAAGGTGTGGGAATAGCGCATCCGCGGCCCGGTGATGTTCAGCGGCCGCGCCGGTGGGGTGTCCTCTCCAGGAACCGTCGTCGAGGTCATGTCGACGGACCCGTCCCCGATGCTGCCACCCGAATCGTTGCCGCCGCCCGTGCCGTCATTCGATCCGCCGGTTCCGATGGCGGCGCCCCCGCTGCCGTCGGGTTGGCCCACGCCGCCCGAGCCACCGCCGGTGCCTTCCGTCGTCATGGGCGCACCACCCGTGCCGCCCGTCCTACCGCCGCTGCCCGTCGTCGTGCCGACCGATGGATCGGTGGAGCAACCGGTCCCCAGCCAGGCGCAGGCGACAATCAGGACACAACTTCCGCAACGCCCGAGGAAGCTCATACCAGCAGCTCACTGATCAGCGCGTTGGGGATCTTCCGCATGTCGTCGCCAAAGCTGGCGATGCCCAACTGGAAGAACCGGTTCATGATCGTGAAGTAAAGGTCGCGGTACTGGTGGGCCATCATCGGATTCTCTGGCAGGACGACGCATTCGTCGTTTCGAAAGGTCCCACCGCCCCCCAGCAAGATCATCGGAAGATCAAACCCCGCGTGATCGCCGTGGTGCATGTCGCTGAACAGCATCAGCAGGCTGTGGTCCAGCAACGTCCCGTCGCCCTCGGGAATCTTGTCCATCTTCTGCGCCAGATCAGCGGCCACGGACACCTGCCAGTTCGTGATCGACGCAAAATTGATGTCGCGCAGGCCGGCGTGCTGCGCCTGATGGTAACCGCCCGCGGTTCCCGTCGACGCCACGTCCTTGGTGTAGTCGTATCGTTTGACGTGGCTGTAGACCAGCTCGGAGCGACTGTTGTCCAGCATGTACGTCACCACCCGGGTGACGTCGCATTGCAAGGCCATGACGATGAGGTCGTTCATCACCTGCATTCGGGCAACAGGATTCTGGTTGGCGTCGGTCGATGCCGCCGGGCGGTCGATCGGTTTACAACCGGCGGTCATCATGGGAGGCGCCACCGCTGACAATCGCTGCTCGAGATCGCGAACGCCGGTGAGAAATTGGTCCAGCTGCGCGCGGTCCGTCGTCGAAAGGCGGCCTTGCACCGTGGCGATACTCGACCGCAGCGAATCGAGCGCGCTGAGATCCAGGGCCTTTCGTTTCGCCGCGGCGGCGACCGCATCCGGGTTGGCCGTCGAGGCCATGCCGGTGGCGCCGCCGGCGACGAGAGCGTCGAAGACCCTTTGCGGGTTGAGCTCCTTGCCCATCGGCGTCTTGGCGTCCGACCAGGACATGTTCTGGGAAAAGACGCTGTTCCGTCCGTCGAACGCTCCGGAACCATTCAGCAGGCCCAGCTGCAGGCTGTTGATCGGCGTCTTTCCGGCCAGCTTCTGCGCTATTACCTGGTCGGCGGTGATGGCGTTGATCGGAGACGTCGTGATGTCGACGCCCATGTCGTGGCGCACGCCGTCGCCGTCCACGCATGCCAGCATGGCGCCCGGCTGACGGGAGTGCGTCGGCAGGTTGAACGAGCCGGCGGGCATGAGCGTACCGAGGTCCACTCGCGGCGTCGACATGTACCAGGCGGGCGTCATGGTCAGCAGATCGCGCCGCCAGGTGTAATTGCCCAGGTTGCGGACGACCAGCGTCTTGGCTTTGACGGGCAACAGCGGGCGCATCAGCGGACCGGGCTGCCAGGCCTTGCCGGTTCCTTTGATGTCCCACCACTCGAGGCCGGCCCCGTTCGGAAAGTACATGGGGACGAATCGCTTGGGCGCCGCGGGAGCGCCCTGGGCGCGGGCCGCGCGCGGCATCAGGGACGCAAGCGGGGGCAACGCGAGCGCCACACCGGACGCGCGCAGCAGGGTTCGGCGAGACAGTGTCTTCTTCATTTACAACTCCAAAGGAGATGGATGGCGCGCCCGACTAGGGCTGACCCCGGCGAAAGCGGAACGTGTCGTTGGTCGCCAGTTGCTTGACCAGGTTGCGCAAGGTGAGGCCGTTCGCCCGCCAGCCGTCGACGATCTGACTGAGATAAGGCGCGCTGGGATCGCCCGCGTCGATGGGCCGACCGATGCCGAAGGTGAACAATTTCTGGGCAGCGCACGAGACGAAGCTGGGGTCGCTGGCGATTGTCGCGGCCAGTCCTTCCAGACCGTCAAAGGGTTTGCCGCCGGGAAAGACCCCGCTGGCGTCGATCGGCAGGCCTCCCGCATAGGTCTCGCGGTAGCGACCACTTCCGTCGAAGTGCTCCAGGCTGAGGCCGACCGGATCGAGCAGCGAGTGGCAAGGGGCGCAGGCCGGCATGCTGCCGTGCGCTTCAACCTGCTGCCGGACCGTCTGTCCGGGCATCGGCTCGGCCAGCGGCGGGGGCGTGAAGTTCGGCGGCAGCTCCAGCTTGATGCACCGAAGCGCGTCGAGCACCAGCTGGCCTCTGATTGACGGCGCCGACCGCTCTGGCCGCGAGGTGAAGGTCAGAAGGCCGGCCAGGCCCAGGAACCCGACGCGGTGATCGGTCGTGTTCTCGATCCTGACCATCCCCTGTCCGGCCGGCGCTGGCACGCCATAGACGGGCGCCAGGTTCGCGTCGACGTAATTGAAATCAGCGGTGAGGAACTGGTCGTAGGTCAACGTGCCGTGCAAGAAATCGTCGAAGTAACGTCCCATCTCCTGCTGCATCGATGACTTCAGCGCATCCGTCCAGAACGGGTACACGGTCGTGTCGACGACGTGATCCTTGAGACGGCGCATGCCCAACCACTGCCCGGCAAAGTTGTCGACCAGGGCCGACGACCGCGGATCGGCCAGCAGCCGGTCCACCTGAGCCTGCACGCCCGGCGGCGTGAGCAGCTCGTTCGTTCCAGCGGCGGCCAGCAGCTGGTCATCGGGCATGCTGCTCCAGATCGTGTACGACAGGCGCGAGGCCACCTCGTAACTGTTGAGGGCGTGAACGGTCATGCTGCTCGGATCGGGATCGAGCTCGATCCGATAGATGAACTGCGGCGCCACCAGCATGATGCGCACGACTTGTTTGATCGCTTGCGCGTGATCGGCCGTCTGGACCAACGCCTTCTGATACTGGCTGACGAACTCGGCGGTCTCCGCCGTCTCGAGAGGCCGCCGAAAGGCGCGCAGACCGAACGCCTTGATGATGGACTCCGCGCAAGCTGTGTCGGACGGACTGGCCGACTGACAGGTGACAATGCGCCCACGCAGGGCGTCGCTGGCGAAGGCGTCCTCCGCCAGCGACGTTGCCGCGTCGAAGTAGTCGGAGACCTTGCGCGAGTTGATGACGCCGGCGCTTGCGATGGTGTCAAAGCCGTCGGCTTCGCTGGTTCCGAACGTATCGGCGGGGTGCAAGGCGGTGCCCAGCAGGTCGTGGACCGTGTTGTTGTACTCAGCGATGGTCAGCTGCCGGATGGCGACCGTGCCCACGTCGCCGTGGACGGAACCGCCCGGTGGCGTCGGCGACGGCGCGGGTCCTGGACCAGAAGGCGCGCTGCCGCCGATGGCGCCGGAGCATGAAGTGGTCAGACCAATCATCGCCAGCGAGAAGGTCAGAGGCCAGTGGCCTTGGGTACGCAGTGT
>JAXDMH010000219.1:0-3075 GCA_034666225.1 Myxococcales bacterium | reverse complement strand
GTTCGGGGCTTCTTGCAAAGCGCCCGACCTCACCTGCTCCGGTGGTCGGACCTTTTGCAGAGAGCGTTCGTTCCACACCCGCCGCTTGGCCGCTGACTCGGCCTCTCGGGTTGCGCGCGTTCAACGGCTACCAGGTGACGGTCACCGCCACCGTCGCGCTTGTCGCCGGCCGTCGGCACAAGAGCGCCTTGTTCATTGTTGGGTCCTGCACCGGAAAAAATCGCTGATTGGAGAGACCATGAAAAAGATCGAAGCCATCATCAAACCGTTCAAGCTCGACGACGTCCGGGACAGAGTGCGCGAGGCCGGCGCTTCGGGGATGACCGTCTACGAGGTGAAAGGTTTTGGCCGCACCGGCGGCAAGACCGAGGTCTTCCGAGGGTCGGCGTACACGGTAGACTTCGTTCCCAAGATCAAGATCGAGGTTGTCGTTCCGGACTCCATCGTGTCGGCGATTGTGGCGACGATTGCCGCCGCGGCGAAGACCGACAAGATCGGCGACGGCAAGATCTTCGTGTCGACAATAGACGAAGCGGTCCGCATTCGGACGGGCGAGCGCGGCGAGGACGCCGTCTAGCGGGTACTGCAGCTGGGCCGGCTGGAGGCCTAGTGGATCGAAATCTCGGCGCCCGCTGGAAAGAGGGGCGGCATGGTTTCCCGCAGCTCGGCCACGGCAACGCGCAGGATGATGGCGTCGCTGGACGCGTGGATGAGGCCGGTGCTGATGTCGATCGTCGGTCGCTTCCACCAGGACCAGCCCAGGCCCAGCTCGCCGGCCACCTTGCGAGTGGGCCGGACGCGCAACGAATCGACCAGCCAGGTCTCCATGTCGATCATGGGGAACTTGACCCGGCCCAGGATCTCACCGGTCGCGTCGAGCACCATCCGTCCCGAAAGCTCGCTCAATTGGATATGCATCATTGCCTGCCCTTCCCCAAACGCTTCAGGTGCAAGGTAAGAGTCATCCCGGACGGTTCAAGGTGAGGCCGGGTAAGTGAGCCGCGCGGTGTCACGCTGGCCGCCGCGGGCGCTTGTTGTAAGCTGCCGGCCGTGCAGTTGGTCTTGCAAACAATCACTGTCGTTGGCGGAGGCCTGGCCGGGTGCGAGGCGGCCTGGCAGGCGGCCGAATCAGGGATCGACGTTGTCCTGCGCGAATCCAAACCCGAGGTGATGTCGGCGGCGCACTCGACGCCGCTGCTGGCCGAGATCGTCTGCTCCAATTCGTTGCGCTCGGACGCCGTCGAATCGCCGGCCGGTTTGCTGAAGGCGGAGCTGCGCCGGGCAGGGTCGCTGATCCTGGCCTGCGCCGACGCCACGCGCGTGCCGGCGGGCGAGGCGCTGGCCGTCGATCGCTTTGCCTTCTCGCGGCTGGTCACCGCCCGCATCGCCAACCACCGCCGCATCCGCATCGAACGGCGCGTGGTCGATGCTATGCCCGAGGGACCGGCCATCATCGCCACCGGTCCGCTGACGGGCGGGCGACTGGCGCGCGAGCTGGGCGCGCTGTGCGGGCGGCCGCTGTATTTTTATGACGCCATCGCCCCCATCATCGACGGCGACACCGTCGATCTCAGCGTGGCGTTCCGGGCGTCGCGCTGGGATCACGATGACACCGAAGAGGGCGACTATCTGAACTGCCCGCTGTCGCGCGACGAATACGAGTCGTTCGTGGCGGCTGTGCGCGCCGGCCGGAAGGTGGCGCCGCACAGCTTTGAAGAGGCTCATTACTTCGAAGGCTGCCTGCCCATCGAGGTGATGGCCGATCGGGGCCTGGACGTGCTGGCCTTTGGACCGATGCGACCGGTGGGCCTCACCGATCCGCGCGACGGCCGGCGCCCGCACGCGGTGGTGCAGCTGCGCCCGGAGAATCGCCATCGGACTGCTTACAACCTGGTCGGGTTCCAGACGCGCCTCGCTTACCCCGACCAGCAGCGCATCTTTCGCATGATCCCGGGATTGGCCCATGCGGAGTTTCTGCGCATGGGCTCCATCCACCGCAATTCGTACGTCGATTCGCCGCGCCTGTTGGGACCGGCGCTGGAGCTGCGCGGCCGGCCGTCGATTCAACTGGCCGGGCAGATCACCGGCGTCGAGGGTTACATCGAATCGACGGCGATGGGGCTTCTGGCGGCGCGTTTTGCCGTCGGGCGGTTGCTGGGCAAGCCGGCGCCGCCACCGCCGCCCGAGACGGCGATGGGCGCGCTGTACGCGCACGTCACGCGTCCGCGCCTGGTGGGTCAAGCCTTCGAGCCGATGAACGTCAACTTTGGTTTGCTGCCGCCACTGTCCGATCGCGCGCCCAAGCGCGAACGGCGACGCCTTTACGTGGAACGGGCGGCGGCCGCCTTCGCCGGGTGGGTCTAGGGGCGGCCAGGGACGGCGATTCGCGCGCGCGTCGGCGGTGAGCTACGATCGCCCGGCCAATGCGACAAGCGGTCGACCTGTTTCGCCAGTACCTGACTTCCGAGAAGCGAGCCTCGGCGCACACGCTGCGCGCCTATCTGCACGACGTCGAGGAGCTGTGGTCGTTCGCCCGGGCACAGAAAGGCCATGGTGCCGGCGAGGGCAAGGCCATCAAGCTGGACGACCTTGACGTGGTGATGTGCCGTTCGTACCTTGCCTCGCTTCATGGACGGAATGACGCTGTGACCATCGGGCGAAAGCTGTCGTCGCTGCGGGCGTTCTTCCGTCTGGCGGTGCGGCGGCGCCTGGTGGCGTCCAGTCCGGTGGGCGCGCTGCGCGGACCAAAACGGGCCAAGCGTCTGCCGTCGTTCCTGGGCAAGGAGGACGTGGGCCGCCTGCTGGACGCCCGTCCCGAACAGATGGAGCCTGACGACGCAGACGCCAGGCAGGCGCTGGCGATGTTCGAGATCCTTTACGGCGCCGGTTTGCGTGTGTCGGAGGCATGCAACCTGAACGTCGACGACGTCGAAGGCGACGGTCGTGGTGGGCGGGTCAAGGTGCGCCAGGGCAAGGGGCGCAAGGATCGGATGGTCCCCATCGGGTCGAAGGCCTGGCAAGCGCTGCAGGCATATCTGCCGTCTCGCGCGGAGAGATTGGCCAAGGCGGCGGCGG